>DATHIJ010000428.1:0-2042 GCA_035489975.1 Propionibacteriaceae bacterium
TTCAGCAGGATAGTTATTCAGGTTGAGCGGCACCTGACCGCTTATGGAACACCACAAATCGAGGCGAAAACATGTCGCAGGTCGTGACGGACGGTAAGACCTCAATGGCGGACTCGCTCGCGGAGCGCGGGGCGGAGCTGCGACTTCGGGGGCCGGTGTGGCTCGCAAGGTCGCGCACTGTGCTTTACCCGCTGCGGGTGATGCGATGCGTGAGCACAGGGTGCACGATGTCACCAGGTGCCGGTATGACGTGGGCGGCAAGGCCTGGTCCTGACCGTCCGCTTCTGACTCAAAGAGGAGAATGTCTATGGACGAAGTCGATGATGTCGACGAGCTCGGGCCGATCGACTGGATCGTGATCGAGTTCCCGGGTAGCAAGTTCAACGGACAGATTGCACCTGCGCTGCGCGACCTGGTCGAGCGTGATCTGATCCGTGTGCTTGACCTGCTGGTGTTGAAGAAGGATGCCGACGGGTCGCTTGAGGCGTTTGAGCTTTCCGACCTCGATGTGGGAGAGATCGGAGAGTTCCAGGACTACGAGTCTGAGCTGGCGATGCTGCTCAGCGAGGAGGATGTGACCTCGCTCGCCGCCGCAGTTGAGCCTGGCAGCTCGGCCGCAGTGTTGGTGTGGGAGAACACCTGGGCTGCACCGTTTGGCTCTGCCGTACGCCGGTCGGGCGGTCAGCTAGTGGCCAGTGGCCGCATCCCCATCCAGGCGATGCTCGCCGCAATCGAAGCTGACGAGAAAGAAGAAGCCGAGGGCACCGAGCAGCTAGCCGCCACGGAAGGAGAAAACTGACATGCCTTTAGCCAGACGACGTATGGGCCGACCCGGGGTGGTTGGGCCCCGACCAGTCGCCCGGACCGCTGCCACCGTCGGTACCGTCGCGGTAGTAGCGCACGGTGTCAATCGGCGCTCAGACCGGCGAGACGACAGACGTGACGACCGTGGAGACCGGCGAGACGACCGCAGGGACCGTCGCGACTGAGCCGACCGGAGCACGCGCGGCGCTGGAGTGTGGTCGAGTTCCCGAGCAGCAAGTTGTAGATACGACAAGCCGGGACCGTCAACGCGACTGAAACCGATCGTGGCCAACAGGCCCACGAGCGGAGCGCCGCTGAGCCTTTCGAAACAACCGATTTTGGAGGAACCCATGAGTCCCGACCGACATGCACGCACGATGTTGCCCATCCCTGACCGGCCATCGCCGGGTCTGACGACTTATGACGCGAAGGATCCAGACACTGCCTTCCCTCCGATCGAGCCATTGCTTCCGCCGGAGGGTGCCCCGAACGTTTTGATCATCTTGCTGGATGATGTCGGTTTCGGCGCGGCGAGCACGTTTGGTGGTCCGTGTCGTACGCCGACGGCGGACCGGCTTGCTGCGGACGGTCTGATGTACAACCGTTTCCACACCACAGCGCTGTGTGCGCCGACGCGGGCCGCGTTGCTGTCGGGCCGTAATCATCATTCGGTGGGGATGGGCAGCATTACCGAGACGGCGACGTCAGCTCCGGGCAACAGCTCGTTGCGTCCCAACACGAAGGCGCCGTTGGCGATGACTTTGAAGCTGAACGGGTACTCGACGGCGCAGTTCGGTAAGTGCCATGAGGTGCCGGTGTGGCAGTCGTCGCCGATGGGCCCGTTTGACGCCTGGCCCTCGGGTGGCGGCGGGTTCGAGACGTTCTACGGGTTCATTGGCGGGGAGAACAATCAGTGGGATCCGGCGCTGTACGACGGTACGACGCCGGTGGAGCCGCCGGCGACCCCGGAAGAGGGTTATCACCTGACCGAGGATCTAGCCGATCGGGCCGTCTCCTGGGTGCGTCAGCAGAAGGCGTTGATGCCTGAGAAGCCGTTCTTTGTCTATTTCGCGCCGGGCGCAACGCATGCCCCGCATCACGTCACCAAGGAGTGGGCCGACAAGTACCGGGGGGCGTTCGATGATGGGTGGGACGTGCAGCGGGAGCGTACGTTCGCCCGGCAGAAGGAGCTGGGTGTCATCCCGGCGGACGCCGAGATGACTGCGCGGCACGCCGAG
>DATHIJ010000429.1:0-10984 GCA_035489975.1 Propionibacteriaceae bacterium
CTTTTGCACCTCTTTTGAGAGGCAATCGGCCATAGAGGTTCCGTCTGGGATTGCGCTGCCCTAATTTCCCGTCACCATATGCTTAACGAGGACTCAGATAGGGGCTCTGGCACTCGTTGGCCGTCCTGTGACGGCAAACGCAGGCCTGGCCGTCCTGTGACGGCAAACGCAGGCCTGACCGTCCTGTGAGGGCGTACCCACCGCTGCGCCCCCGTGCCCGCTTCCCGCTCCGCTCACCAGCCCGGCAGTCGCGTGGTGTTCTCAATGAAGAACCGGTAATCCCGCAACTGGTCGGGGTCCGGCAGCGGCGTTGGCCACTGCGCGGTCGTCCAGCCACGCGGAGGGTCACCGCTGAAGTAGATCCATGTGTCTCCGGTATGCGGCTTCGAGGGACCGACCCGGGGGGCTGAGTCTTCGGCATCGACCACCGGGATGTCGGAAAGGGTAGCTACCCCAGGCAAGATCACATCAACAGTTCGGGTTCCAGCCGGCAGCGCTGGATAGTTGCCAGCCACGCTGGCCTGACCGCCATCCCGCCGCAGTGAGCCTGCCCACAGTCCCAATGGGCTGCACAAGCACTCGTACGCCTTGCGTCCGGCGACGGCAGTGGTCATCCAGGACACTCTTGAGGGCTTGGCTGCTGGTAGCCCGTGCGGCCTGATCATGGGTCCGCTTACGACGTCACGGTCTATCACATCCACGTTGTCGGGCAACATGCCGCCGATCGGCGACAGAGCCGGCTCCAGGATGAAGATGGTTTGATCAGTGACCGATCTGATCGTCCATTCCAATGAGGTCCTGCCGGGCGCTGCGACAACCCGGTCGATCGCAATGCTCTGCACCCGGCCCGGCTGCTCTCGGTACCTGAATACCTGCTGTGCGAGGGTCGGGCGCCCGGCTTCCGGCGGCCGGGCCAGGTCAGTGGGATGCGGCGCGGTTGGGACCTGCCCGATCGGAGTCACGGGCACACGCATGAACGGTGCCAAGTTGATCAGGTCGACGTCGACGAAATCGAGCGCCTCCGGCAGCGGCGGGAACGTTGCCTGCAAGAGGCGGGTCTCGCCTATCCGCAAACCCTGCTGCGCCAGCCACATCGGGGTGCAGAGACATCGACGGAACAGCCGCCTGGATTCGTGACTCAGCGTGCGATAGACCCTTCCAGCGGCCGGATCGAACAGGAACATGTTGATGTCGCCCTCGGAGCTGCGGCTCAGCCCGAGGTCGGCCCACGACGGTAGGCGAGCGCCGATTCCATAACCAGGTGAACTCAATGGGGTAACCGACCAGTCGACGACGGTCGCGCCTTGGATTCGCCGTACGGCATGGACGGCGAAGCGAGTGCTGATGTGTAACCCCTCGGCAGTCGTCCATTCAGCCTCCGCGGCCACAGGCAGCTCCGGGTTGGTCGGCGCAGGCGGGCTGTTGTCGATGCTCGGAGATTGACTCGCCCGGTTTTGGAAGAGTCCTGGCTCTTCCTTGGCGTACGTGCAGCCGGCCGAGAGCACAGCTGCCACCCCGATCACGCCGACCAGCCGCTTGATCGCAGCCACGCCGCAATTCTACGGTCGACGATCTGGATAGGCCTGAGGAATATCGACGGCGCCACGAACCTTCTCTCGGAGGGTCGTTCGGCTCCTGCTCTTGATCGGAGGAGCTTTTATGGCGGTCTATATTGATCCGCCAATCTGGCCCGGACACGACCGCCTCTGGTCCCACATGATCAGCGACCAGTCATACGAGGAGCTGCACGAATTCGCTGCACGCATCGGCATCCCGAGACGCGGGTTCGAGCGTGATCACTACGACGTGATCGCCGAGCGCTATGCCGTGGCGCTGGCCGCGGGAGCCCAACCAGTGTCGTCGCGCCAGATTGTCTCGTTGCTGACCGCAGCGGGGCTGCGGCGCCGCCGGCAATCCCGCTTGGCAACCCCGCCAGGCGGGCACGCCGATAGGCGGCCATGCTGACTGTCGGGCGCACACTAGATTGGGGCGAAGAAAGGAGCCGGTCTGTGGCAAGCTGCGCCCATCTCGACACCACGCCGCTGACCCAAGTCCCCGCCAGTTTTGAAGCCGCCTGTAGTGACTGCCTCGCTGTCGGCGGGCGCTGGGTCCACCTGCGTCGCTGCCTTACCTGTGAACACGTCAGCTGCTGTGACTCCTCGCCGTTGCGGCATGCCAGCGCCCACGCACGCTCCAGCGGCCATCCGGTCGTTACATCTGCCGAGCCAGGCGAATACTGGCGCTGGTGCTATGTCGACAAGGTGGGAACGTGACAGCGTCTGTGGTTGAGGTTGCCCGATGAGCGCGCCAGCGGCGGAGGCGCGCGCGGCACGCCCGGTGTTGCTGACCGTGGACGATGACCCCAGCGTGTCGCGGGCAGTGGCTCGCGATCTGCGGCGCCGGTACGGAGCGGACTATCGCATCATGCGGTCCGAGTCCGGCGAGGAGGCTCTACAGGCCATCCGCGAAGTGGTGCTGCGCGGTGATCAAGTGGCCGCGATCCTGGCCGACTATCGGATGCCTCGGATGAACGGCGTGGACTTCCTCGAGCAGGCGATGGACCTGGTGCCGCAGGCCCGGCGGGCGCTGGTTACCGCGTACGCAGACACCAACGCAGCGATCGCGGCGATCAACGTCGTCGATGTCGATCATTACCTGCTGAAGCCCTGGGAGCCACCGGAAGAGAAGTTCTATCCGGTGGTCGACGAGTTGTTGGAATCCTGGCGGCGTCAGGGCAAGGAGCCGGAGCACAAGATCAAGATTCTGGGCCATCCGTGGTCGCCCGCCTCGTATGAGATACGCGACTTTCTGGCCCGCAATATGGTGCCTTACCGCTGGTACAACGTCACCGACCCGGAGGGTGAGCAACTGTTGGCGGCGGCAGGCGCTGACGAGAGCAAGGCTCCCGTGGTCATCACCAGAGATGGTCAGCCGTTGGTGCAGCCGAGCCTGCTCGAGGTGGCCAATGCGGTAGGCATGACGACGACCCCGCAGGGCGAGTTCTACGACGTGGTGATCATCGGTGGCGGCCCGGCTGGGCTCGGTGCCGCAGTGTACGCAGCCTCAGAGGGCCTCAAGACGGTCATTGTGGAGCGAGCGGCAGCTGGCGGTCAGGCAGGGCAGAGCGCTCGGATCGACAACTACCTTGGTTTCCCCGACGGTGTGACTGGTGACCAGCTGGCTGAGCGGGCGCGGCTGCAGGCGCAGCACTTCCACGCCGAGCTACTGACAGCGCGTACGGTCGTCGGCCTGGAGACCAGAGGCCCAGCGCGCGAGGTGATGTTGGACGACGGGTCCTCGGTATTGACTCACGCCGTAGTCCTGGCGACTGGCGTGAGCTATCGCCAGCTCGATGCGAGCGGCGCCCCGGAGTTGGTCGGACGCGGGGTCTATTACGGTTCCTCAGCGACCCAGGCGGAGTCCTGTGCCGAGGATCACGTGATCATCGTCGGCGGCGCCAACTCCGCCGGTCAGGCGGCTGTCTACCTCTCTCGCTACGCGGACAAGGTGACGATGGCCGTACGCGGCGACTCGTTGCACAAGTCCATGTCGTCGTACTTGATCGAACAGATCTCCGAGATCTCGAACATCGAGGTCCGCCTGAACACAACAGTGCAGAATTGCGCGGGCGACGACCGGTTGCAGTGCGTCACCCTTGTTGATCATGAGGGAGGTCAGCAGGTGGTCGATTGTGGGCACCTCTTTGTTTATATCGGTGCGGCGCCGCTGACCGACTGGCTTCCGGGATCCGTGGTTCGGGATTCCAGCGGTTTCGTGATGACCGGCCCGGACCTGATGGTCGGCGGCGATCGGCCGCTGTCCTGGGACTTGGAGCGCGACCCGTACCTGCTCGAGTCGAGCATTCCGGGAGTCTTCGTAGCCGGTGATGTCCGCTCCCAGTCGGTCAAGCGGGTGGCATCAGCGGTCGGCGAGGGAGCGCTCGCGGTCACCCTGGTGCATCGGTACCTAGCGGAACAGTAGGAGTTGATCATGAGCGAACCGATCGTCGACGCGGCGCGGCTGAGCCCATCCGAGCTGCGCACGCTGTTCTTGTTCGGGGCCCTGGATGATGATCAGCTGAACTGGCTCAGTGAGAACGGATACCGCAAGGCCTGGTCGGCAGGGGAAGAGGTCTACACCGAGGGTGAACCGTCGACGTACTTTTTCGTCTTGCTCTCCGGCACGCTGACTATGCACCGCCGCGTCGAGAACACCGAGGTGGAGTTGTCACGCACCAACCAGCGCGGTGTCTACTCGGGCGCGACCCAGTCGTTCGTCAAAGGCATGGATGAGACGCCGTACTGGAGTTCGGTACGGGCAGTGACCGATTGTGATTTCTGGGTGATCGGCGCGGCGGAGTTCGGAGAGAAGTTTCGCGAGTGGTTCCCGATGGCGGTCCACCTGATCGAGGGGATCACCCAGGGTCTTCGCTCCAGCCAGTCGATCATTGGGCAGCGAGAGCGTTTGCTTTCGCTGGGCCGGTTGTCTGCAGGACTCACCCACGAGCTGAACAATCCGGCAGCAGCTGCCGTACGCGCCACTGCGTCGCTGCGGGAACGGGTGAGCAAGATGCGGGGCAAGCTGGCGCACCTGGCGACCTCCGACGTCGACCCGAAGTCTCTGGTGGCGCTCACCGACCTCCAGGAGGAGGCCGTTGAGAAGATGGCCAAGGCTGACAAGCTGTCACCGGTGGAGGTTGGTGAGGCCGAAGACGAGCTCTCAGGCTGGCTTGATGATCATGGTGTTGACGATGCCTGGGACCTTGCCCCTGCGCTGGTCGCTGCCGGGGTGGACACCGAATGGCTGGATGACGTGGCTGAGAGCGTGCCAACGACGCTACTTGGCGATGCCCTCCATTGGGTCACCTATGCGTTGGAGACCGAGCAGCTCATGGGGGAGATCGAGGACTCGACGGGCCGCATCTCTGCTCTGGTGGGAGCCGCCAAGCAGTACTCCCAGCTGGACCGGGCAGCGCACCAATACATCGACGTCCGCGACGGGCTGAAGAGCACTCTGATCATGCTCATGCACAAGATCAACGAACGCGGAAACATCACCGTCGTCAAGGACTTCGACGACTCGTTGCCGACAATTCCAGCGCATCCGGCCGAGCTGAACCAAGTCTGGACGAATCTGATCGACAACGCGATCTACGCCATGCCCGACGGCGGGACGCTGACCCTTCGCACTTTCCGGGAAGACGGTTGGGTGCTGGTCGAGGTTTGCGATACCGGAACCGGCATTCCGCCCGAGATGCAGCAGAAGATCTTCGAGCCGTTCTTCACTACCAAACCGGTGGGCGAAGGCACTGGGCTCGGCCTTGATATCTCCTATCGCGTGATCACCCAGCGCCATGGCGGCGACCTTCGGGTGAAGTCAAGTCCTGGGAACACCTGCTTCCAGGTCAGGCTGCCGCTGGCTGAGCCTCCCTCGTTTGGCTGAGGCCCCCTTTTCGCGAAAGTGGTCGCAAACAACATGAAACTCGGAGGAATCTGCGTTGTTGATGACCGGTTCGGCTGGAGCTAGCCGGGGAGACTAGGGCGGCGACTCAGGCCGCCGCCAGCGCAGCCGGTAGCTCTGCCGCGTGCACCACGACCAACGAGGTGACCGCCCGGGTGAGGCAGACGTACAGCCGGCGGAGTCCCGTCACTTGATCAGGTTCCCCGGCCACGATCTCGGCCGGTTCAACGAGCACCACATGATCGAACTCCAGGCCCTTGGCGAGGGATGCCGGAACCAAGATCGGCTTGAGGGCCTGGGTGACATCAACTGCGGCTTTGCGGAGGTCGGCGCGGGCGTCGAAGATTTGCGGATCCTCGCCGAGCAGGTCGTAATCCAGCTGTTCCCGTTCCAGCACCTTCCGGACGCCTGGTACGGCGGCGTCGGCAACGATCACTCCCACCGTGCCTTCGTTACGCATCGTCTGCGTGACGGTCTCGACCAGTTTCTCGCCGATCCGCCCGATGGAGCGTACGTCGAGTTCGCCGCGGTGCCGGCGTACCGAGTGCGGCGGTTTCAGCGTCGGTGCGATGTGCGGCAACAACCGGGCCGCGAAATCGATCACTGCGCCAGGCACTCGGAAGCCGGCGACCAGCTCCTCGATCGCGGCGTTGGGGTGACCCAGATGGGCGAGTGACTCACGCCAGGAGCGCGTCGCCCACGGCGTCGTCGCTTGGGCAAGATCACCGAGAACAGTGACCGAACTCGTGCTGGCCCGGCGGCCCACGGCCCGCAGCATCATCGGCGAAAGGTCTTGCGCTTCATCGATGATCACGTGGCCGCGGCTAGGGGTACGCTGCAGCAGGTCTGCGACCTCGTCAATCAAGATCACGTCGGCCAGTGACCAGCGAGCAGCGGCGATCGATCGAGGCGGTCTCTCGATCATGATCAACTGCTGCTCCTCAGTACTCAGGATGTCGTCTGCGGCGGCCGCGAGGAACTCGGCGTCGGTCAGCAGTTTCATGATCAGCTTCACGGCGTCGAGCGCGGGCCAGATAGCGTCCGCGTAAGCCCGGACCGGCTTGCTCCGGGCAACGGCATCCTGTACTCGATCATCAGGGGAGTCACCACCCGCCTCCATGCGCAGCAGCACTTGGTGAGCCAGCCGCTGCGGCAACATTGCCCGCCCAGCCTCGTAACGCACGCCGCGCTGCCGCAGCTCCTCGACAACCTCAGCCGTCAGGTAGGCGCCGACCCGCCACTGGTAGGCACCGCGCGGCACCACCAACGGTGCGCTCGCTGTGCCGAGATGACTCCACACGGCCCGATGCAGCACCTCAGCCATCCGTGCATCCCCCTTGATCAGCGCTGCGGGAACGCTGTCAAACCCACGGACGACGACCCGATTTGCCTGACTAACCAGCGAGGTGAGCGTCGTCTGCGCGACATCGATCTCGCCGAGAGCGGGCAGCACGTCTGCGATGTAGGACAAGAAGCTGTCGTTCGGTCCAACGACGAGGACTCCGGACCGTGCCAGCTGCTCGCGGAACGCATAGAGCAGATAGGCGGCGCGGTGCAGGCCGATTGCGGTCTTTCCGGTGCCGGGTGCGCCTTGCACGCAGAGCGAGTGATCCAGTCCAGCTCGTACGATGCTGTCCTGCTCCGGCTGGATGGTAGCGACGATGTCGCGCATCGGACCGGTCCGCGGTCGCTCGATCTCGGACTCCATGATGTCGGAGTACGCCGGCAGTGCAGTTTCGGTCAGATCCTCCTCTTCGTACGCCGTCAGCTGGCCATGCGAGAAGCCGAAGCGCCGGCGTAACCGCACACCCATCGGCTGCCCAGGTCGCGCTTGGTAGAAGGGCCGGGACATGCCCGCTCGCCAATCGATCACGAGCGGCTCGCCACCAGCCTCGCCGGTGACGTGCCGCCGTCCGACATAAAGCCTCTCGTCCTGTTCGGCGCCGAGGCTGGCGTCGTAATCGAGACGCCCGAAGAACAGCGGCACGGTCGGATCGTCTTCGAGGGCCTTCATGCGGCGGTACAGCGCTTGCTTGAGGTGCTCGGTCGACACGTGGTCCCCGCCAAAAGCCTCCAGACTTGCTGCGTGTCGCCGCATCCGTTGCAGGGCGGCCCGGGATTCGCTGAGATGGATGCGTTCCCGGGTCAGTACGTCGCCGGCGGGTTCAGGCATGCAACAGCTCCGATGCTGGATCGGTGGGCTTGAGGGCGAGGGGCCACGCTACCCGCTGGCCGAGGCGAAGTCCATGGGTTATCTGGCCGACAGTCGGGGTGCCTGAGAGCAGGATCGGGCCCCTCGTAAGGTGTAGGCCGTGCCCTCCTCTGATACCGAGCGCAGCTACGTGCCGGTCGCGGATCCTGCGGACCGCCCCCGCAAGTCTCGAGCGACGGTGCGCGTGATCATGATCGACAACGACCGCACGCTGCTGTTCCATGACAGCGACCCTGGAGTTCCAGGCACCAGCTGGTGGACCACACCGGGAGGTGGCGTGGACGAGGGCGAGAGCGAGGTCCACGCTGCCATCCGCGAGGTGGCCGAGGAAACCGGCTATCAGCTGACGGACGGCGAGCTGCTGGGTCCGATCGCCGTACGGCATGTCGTCCACGGATACTCCGACCTCGTGATTGAGCAGGACGAGTCATTCTTCTTGGCGATGGTGCAGCCATTCGAGGTCGATATCTCGGCCCACACAGCCGACGAGCGGCTCACCGTGCTCGGCCATCGCTGGTGGTCGCACGACGATCTACGGCACAGCGATGACTGGATTTGGCCGCATCAGCTCGTGGAGCTCTGGTCGCTGGCCGGCGAGCCCGGCGCCTGGCCGATTGATCTTGGAACTCAGGAGGAGTCCACAGTTCTGGATGTCGCATAGGCCCGACCTGGCGTCAGGTCAGGCTCGGTGGAAACTTCCGAGTACTGCGACTCCGACGGCATCTCTAGGTACTGCGGCTCGGGTTCGTTCAGCTCGAGCGCATCGGCCGGCATGGTCGGGTACGGCCGACGAGGCTCGCGTACGCCGGCTCCACCCTCAAGATCATCAGGCCAAATCGGCGGCGGAGGCGGCAAGTCCGGGAAGCCCGGCCCACGCGGTTCCCGTGGAGTCTGTGCGGGTGATCGTGGAACCTCGGCAGCTTTACGTGTCCGAGCGGCGAGAGCCTTGCGGCGCTGGCGTTCGATGCGCTTGGCGGCCCGACGGGTCCGTTTCCTGACAGGATCCTCGGCCATAGTGCCTCCTCGCCCTTGAGGGTACGCGCCCTGGCTTTCTCGACCCTCGATGCGCGGGAGTCGGAAAACTGGGTTAACCCACTTTGCTGCTGCTTCACACACGTTGCGACATGTGTGAAGCGACTGCAACCTGGGTTAACCCAGCTTTCCGACAACGCGCGGGAGAGTTTTGGTGCTGCTGGATCATTCAGCGGTCAATCACTCAGCGGTCAATGCGTCCTCGGCGTCCATGATGCGGTAGCCGTATCCCTGTTCGGCGAGGAAGCGCTGCCGGTGGGCCGCGAAGTCAGCGTCGACGGTGTCGCGAGAGACCACGGCATAGAGGCGCGCGGTCGTCCCCTCCGCCTTGGGTCGCAGCAGCCGGCCAAGGCGCTGCGCCTCCTCCTGCCGAGAGCCGAAGGCGCCGGAGACTTGGACGGCGATCTGAGCGGACGGTAGATCGATCGAGAAGTTCGCCACTTTGCTGACAACAAGCAGGTCCACCTCGCCGGATCGGAACGCTTCGTAGAGCTGCTCGCGGCGCCGTACGGTCGTCTCGCCGGTGATCAATGGCGCCTCTAGCCGTGTCGCCAGATCCTCAAGCTGATCGATGTACTGCCCGATCACCAGTGTCGGCGTGCCCCGATGTTTGGACACCAGGTCGATGACGACATCGGTTTTGGACTCAGCCGTGGATGCCAGCCGGTACTTCTGGTCCGGCTCGGCGACCGCGTACGCCATGCGCTCGGCTTCGCTGAGAGTAACTCTGACCTCGATGCAGTCGGCGGGTGCGATGTAGCCCTGCGCCTCGATGTCCTTCCACGGTGCGTCGTAGCGCTTAGGGCCGATCAGGGAAAAGACGTCGCCTTCTCGACCGTCTTCGCGAACCAGCGTTGCGGTCAGGCCCAGCCGGCGGCGCGCCTGCAGTCCCGCGGTCATCCGGAACACCGGGGCCGGCAGCAGATGCACCTCGTCGTAGATGATCAAGCCCCAGTCGCGCGCGTCGAGCAGTTCGAGATGCGGATGCACTCCGCCGCGCCGCGTCGTGATCACCTGATACGTCGCGACGGTAACCGGGCGGATTTGCTTCTTCATCCCGGAGTACTCGCCGATCTCATCGGCAGTCAGCGTCGTCCTCTTGATCAACTCATCACGCCACTGCCGGGCAGCCACAGTGTTGGTAACCAAGATCAACGTGGTGGCGCCGGCTCGAGCCATCGCGGCTGCGCCGACGATCGTCTTGCCCGCACCGCAGGGCAGTACCACTACCCCCGAGCCACCGTGCCAGAAGGAGTCGGCGGCCTGTCCCTGATAAGGACGAAGCGTCCACTCACGCTGATCAAGGCTGATTGCGTGCGCCTCACCGTCGACATAACCGGCCATGTCCTCGGCTGGCCAGCCGAGCTTGAGCAGCACCTGCTTCAGATGCCCGCGCTCGGAGGGGTGGACCACGACGCTGTCCTCGTCGACGCGACTGCCGAGCAGTCCTTTGACCTTCGTGCTCCGCAGCACCTCGGTGAGCACCGCGCGGTCGGTGCTGACCAAGATCAACCCGTGCGTCGGATGCTTCTCGATCCGTAGTCGACCGTAGCGATCCATGGTTTCCGCGACATCGACCAGCAGGGAGTTCGGCACTGGGTAGCGGCTGTACGTCAGCAGCGTATGGACCACCTGCTCGGCGTCATGGCCGGCAGCGCGGGCGTTCCACAGCCCGAGCGGTGTCAATCGATAGGTATGAATGTGCTCGGGTGCCCGCTCCAGCTCGGCAAACGGCGCGATCGCAATCCGGCAGGCGTCCGCCTCGGGATGATCAACTTCGAGGAGCAGCGTACGGTCCGACTGCACCACGAGCGGCCCTGGACCGTCGAAGGGCAGCGACATCAGCGTTGCCGGTGCTTGGACTCGGAGTTATGCGGGCTTGGAGAATCTGACGCCTGGGCATCCGGCGGCTGGGATTCGGTCGGCGTCGGCGAATCGGAGGGCGTCGGCGTAGCCGTCGGGTCAGGCGAGGGCCGCGTGATCACCAAGGTCGGCGAACTGCGGCTTTGATTTCCGGCCGCGTCGACGGCCCGAATCTGTACCACGTGGTGTCCGCTGTCGTCGTTGAACCAGTGCAGCTTCGCCTCAGTCTGGGCAGTTGTTGCCACTTCAAAACCATTGAGCCAAATGCGGTAGCCAATCACGCCCACGTCGTCGATCGCCGCAGGCCACCGGAGGGTGAGCCGATCCGCTGTCACTGCCGCCGGTTCGATATCAGCCACCGGGTCCGGCGGTTCTGAGTCCTCGGTCTCGTCCGGTTCGTCTGCAGATTTCGTACTC
>DATHIJ010000430.1:0-2589 GCA_035489975.1 Propionibacteriaceae bacterium
GTTGCTGCTCCCGTCAATTCCCATCCGGATGCCGACCCGGCAGCCTCCGAGGATCTCCGCAGGCAGCACCCAACGCCCGCCCAGCGACACGATGCCGCCGCGACCCACACGACGCCTTGACGCTCACGTGATCGTGATGGATAGCTCCTTCTCGCTGAAGGCATCCAGAATGCGGCGACACGGAAAGGGGGGCGCGTGACCATAGCGCCATCGACCGCCGCGACCGCGTATCACGTTCGACGGACAGTGGTCGCGCCCTCAGCCCGCAAGCCGACCGATCACCGGGATTGCGGACAGACGCCGAACGCCTCTGAGCTTTCCTGGCTGATGATCTTAGGCGCTAGGCGCCGATCGTGTCCTGGATGTGAGCTGCAGCTTCGCCGCCACGCGATTTGGTCGCTGACGGTTGCGCCCAGTTGGTCGACTGGCCGCGCGCCGTCATGAGGCATCCGGTCAGAAGTCGAACAAGTCGCCAAGGAAAGACTTGCGCTTCTTCCTGTCCCGGTAGCGAGGGTCGTACCCGCGCCGTAGGAGTCGTCCGGGCTGTCCTGGCTCTTTGGCGAGCGCCCAGAGGCCGGATACTGCGGGTAAGCCGGTGCCTACCTACCTGCCAAGGAATCGTCACCTTGCTGGCCGTGGTGGTCGTGACCTAGCTCCTCACCGCCGTCGGCGCCGGGGCCTGATTCCCCTACGCCGCGCCAGCGCTGTGGACGGGCCTGGGCGGCGAAGCCGCCGCCAGCCAGGTGTCAATAATCCAGCTGCTGCTACCACTTCTTGTTGCGGCGATGGCTGTTCTCGCGGCGCTCAGCTGGTGGCGGAGCGCCGAGGCACGTTGAACCTGGCCGCCGCTGACAACCCGTCAAAACGGCACTTATCTCCAGCGTTCATGCGCTGCACGGTTTTTCTTTGATCTCGAATGCCGGCGATCTCCTCGATATCGCCAGACTCGGCAAATCACCTCCTGCCGCGGCCGGCCTAACCACAAACGACAACGCTCAGGTGGAACAGAGGATCTGGCGTTAGCGCGCCACTGCGCCACTCCTCCGTTACGACGCTGAAACTCCTCGGTAGATGTCGCCGCTGGAGTCAGGGTCACCAATCCGGCGCGGCTGATGGACATTCGTCACGATACTTTTACTCAGTGACTGAGTCTGATCGATCAGTACTGCGTCGGCTTGCCGATGATGGTAACGAGGAGGCTGCGGATCGGCTGGCCGAGTTGGCTGCAGCGCGCGGCGACCTCGAGGAGCTGCGGCGGCTGGTGGACGACGGGAACGAGAACGCCGCCGATCGGCTGGCCGAGCTGGCCGCAGAGCGCGGCGACCTCGAGCAGCTGCAGCGTCTGGTGGACGAGGGCAACGAGAGCGCTGAGAGTCTGTTGTCCGAGTTGATTCGCAACATCAAATAGTCCCCGGCCGGAGGGCGCGGGCGCGCTGTCAAGTTCCGGTACCCGCTTGACGAATTAGTTCCGGTACCTGCTTGACATGATCAACATTGTTCTTCGGGTCGGGTGGTTACGCGCCGCGGCCTGTGGCGCCGGGTTAAGGGGTCGGGGTCAAGGCTCGGCCGGTAGGCCGACCGCGCAGCGGCGTGGCCTTGACGCCGGCTCCGGCCGGCGCATCGTGTCGGTGGCGGGGCCGCCCGTTCGGGTGGCGAACGCGCCGTGCTCTTTGGCCCGGTCGTGTCGGATCGGGTGCACCCGGACGATCTGGCCGTCGCAAGACAGCTGGACCGAACCGGCCACGATGCAGACTTTGGCGCTGCGGCCGCGCCAGCGGTTGCCGACCCGATAGTTGGTGCCGGCGAACGAGACATACCCGGAGGAGTCCACTATTCGGGTCACAACTATCCCGTCGGTGGCGCGCCGGGACCGGCGGCTGCCCTGCCGCAGCCGGACCTCCTGCTGCTGGCCGGTGTCGGGTTTGCGGCGTTGCACATGCTCAGCGACCAGCACCTCACGGTGGAAGATCCGCACCAGATGGTCCGCGGCCACGGCCTCCACCGGCTCCCCGGCCAGCACAATCGGCACCCGGTAACCGAACCCGCCTAAGGAGATCAAGCCGTGTTGGTCGACCCACCGCTGCACCCCGGGCAGCCGCACGATCTGCGGGCTCGGCTCCACCACCGGCGCCGGTGGCACGGCCGGGACGGCATTGGGTTCGACAACGGTCTCCACGCCGGGCCCGGCAGCAAGCTGGAACCTCTCGATCGGGGGCGCATCCCCAACGCCTGGTGCGGCCGGAGGGTGTTGTACTCCTCGACCCAGACATCCAACGCGGCCTGCAGCTCCGCCACTCCTCACCGCCCTAACTGAGCACCAGTAAATCGCGAACCTGCCCGCTCGAGCCGTTGCAAGGTCAAGCGCGAGGTCCAGCAACGGGGCCGGTCGGCGGGAACGGTGCCGATCAGTTGGCTGTGCGCTCGCCATGGGCGGCTAAGGATCACCGCCCGCAAGCCAGTGAGGATATGGCTGACGTCTTCCGCCGGGTCTGACTCTCCGTAAGCCTGACGCGTGCTGCTGTCTTTGGGTCGATCCGTCGGCCCGGCGGAGGACGTCGTTGCACGCAAACGGCCGGGCGGCGTGACCTC
>DATHIJ010000431.1:0-2572 GCA_035489975.1 Propionibacteriaceae bacterium
CCGAATCATTTGAGGGGGACACGAGCGAGTCACCTGAGGACGAGCCGATTTCACGCATCACGCTCAGGCTCCCGCAGTCGGTCAAGACGCGGGTGGATGAGATGGCTTCCGCTGAGGGAATCTCTACCAACGCGTGGCTGATTCGCGGGGTCATGGATGCTCTCGCCGACCGTAGTGGGTCCCGACGGGCATGGCCGCAGGGACCGATTCCACCGATCCCACCGATCCCGCCAGTCCCGCCGGTGCCGCCCTCGCCGAAGCTGATCTTCGGCGACACTGGCCCATTCGGACCGGAGGGCGTCTTTGGCCACAAGGGCGTCTTTGGCCACAAGGGCCCGTTCGGGCCCGGCGGCGAGACTGGTGATCGCCGCAAGGAGTCTTGGCGGGAGGAGCGAGGGTCCAGCCGAAACATTCAGGGGTGGGTGCGATGAGCGTCACGAAATCCTACGAGGGCGTTCGGCATATTGCTGTCGACAACTCCGGCGGCGGATCGATCACTGTGGAGCCCGGCTCTCGGCAAGATCTTGTTGAGGCTTCGATCGATTCGGCCGACGACAAGTTCGGCGAGCCGGTGGAGATCCGGCATGAACAGGACTGGCTGCGGATCAGCTTTCCCAAGTTCCCCTGGCATGCGAAGGCCCACCTACGCCTCGGCGTACCGGACGGGCTGACATTTGTGATCAAGACTGGTTCGGCCGATATCTCGATCAGCGCCGACATCGGGCGCTCCAAGATCATCAGCGGCTCCGGCGACATCACCATTGGCAACGCTGTCGATCTTGATTGCAGCACGGGATCGGGTGACATTTCGGTTGCCCGGGTTGACGGTAACGGCGCGAGGCTCGGTTCGGGCTCGGGCGACGTATCGATAGGCGAAGCGAACTGCCCGATTACGGCCAAGTCCGGCTCCGGCGAAGTCGTCATCAAGTCCGTACGAGGTGCCAGTCTCCAGGCCAATTCCGGATCCGGTGACATCGCTGTCTCCGCGACGAACGGATCGGTCGACCTGCGATCGGCCTCAGGGTCCTTGGCGGTGGGGGTTGCAGACAACCTGCCCGCCTGGATCGACCTCCACTCGGTCTCCGGAGAGATCCGGATCGGCCTCGAGTCGACGGCCCAGCCGGAGCCGGGTGAGCCGTACCTCACAGTCCGGGCGCGTACGGCCTCCGGCGACATCTCCGTCATCCGCGCCTGACTGAGTAGCAGCCCGCCCACCGCTAACTGCGGCTGGCCACAATGTGCGCAATCTTGACCTGTGGCACGATCAACGGCGTGGGCCCAACTGTGCTCATCGTCGACGATCACGCTGCCTTTCGAGCCTCGGCCAGAGCGTTGCTCGAGGCCGAGGGCTTCGACGTCGTCGGTGAAGCGGCCGATGGAGCTGGCGCGCTGCGTGCTGTCGCCATCCTCCGCCCCGCGATCGTCCTACTCGACATCCACTTGCCGGATCTCGACGGGTTGGCCGTGGCCGAGGAGTTGGCGACTATCCCCGACGCGCCCGCCGTTGTCCTGACCTCAAGCCGTGATGCGGCGTCCTACGGGCCGCGTGTCCATACGGTTCCAGCGCGTGGCTTCATCCCCAAGAGCGCACTCTCGGGGGACGCGCTCGCCGCGCTCGTCAGTTGAACGCGGCGGCGTGGCGGCTCGGCCTCCTCGCATTGGCCGGCGTCGCGGTCGGGGTGGCCGCCGAGTGGGTGGGCATCGACTGGAGCGAGCCGGGCCAATGGATCCGGGACTTGGCCGTCGGCTGGACCTTCATCGGCTGCGGACTCATTGCTGCCTGGAAGCGTCCGGAGAGCCGCAGCGGCTGGCTGATGGTGGCAACCGGCTTCACCTGGTTCCTCGGCAATTTTTCCGAGGTCGGAGTGCCGGCGATCGCCTGGGTAGCGGCGCACGCCGTGTACCTGCACCGTGGTCCACTGGTGCACTTACTGCTTAGCTACCCGTCAGGTCGGACCACGTCGCGAGTGATCCGAGGCGCAATTGCCGTCGGTTATGCGGCAGCGATCATTACACCGCTTTGGCGCAATGAGGCCACCACGATCCTCCTGGCGGGGGTGCTTGCAATCGTGAGCACGTACAACTATGTGCGGTCCGTCGGATGGCTGCGGCGGGCTCGGCGAATAGCGCTGGCAGCGACCGTCGGGCTGGGCCTGGTCCTCGCCGCAACCGCCGCGGCGCGGCTGATGCTGCCTCCCGGGTCTGCGATTGGTCCCTCACTGTTTGTGTACGAGGTGACGCTGTGCCTCACAGCCGGGGGACTGCTCGCCGGGCTGCTAGCCGCCCCTTGGCGGGGTGGGTCAGTCGCTGATCTTGTTGTGGAGGTGGGGGAGACCCGTTCCGGCACTATCCGGGGGGAGCTGTCCCAGGCGCTCGGCGATCCATCACTTGAGATCGGCTACTGGCTGCCCAACCTAGGCACTTACGTCGACGCTGAGGGCCGCACACTCGCTCTGCCTGAGCCGGGATCAGGCCGCTCCATGACCATCCTCGAGGACCAGGGCCAACCCGTCGCCGCACTCCTCCATGACCCGGCAGTGCTCGATGACCCCGGGCTGGTTCACGGGGTAGC
>DATHIJ010000432.1:0-5760 GCA_035489975.1 Propionibacteriaceae bacterium
ATACAGAGCGAGCAGGGTGGCGAGCGACTCCAGCGCTCCGGCTCCACCAAGCAGGTGGCCGGTCATTGACTTTGTCGCGGTGACGATCACATCGGTGTGTTCACCGAGTGATTGCCGAATTGACCCCGCCTCAGTGACATCCCCTTGCGGGGTGGAGGTGGCGTGCGCGTTGATGTGCACGATGTCGCCGGGAGCAAGGTCGGACTCGCGAAGTGCCTTGGTCATGGCCAAGGCCTGACTTGCGCCGCTCGGGTCCGGCTGGACCATGTCGTGCGCATCGGCGGTAATGCCTGCTCCGGCGAGTTCGCCGTAGATACGGGCACCACGCGCCTGGGCGTGCTCCAGCGTCTCGATGACAAGCACGGCTGCGCCCTCTGCGAGTACGAATCCATCCCGGTCGACATCCCACGGCCGCGATGCTCGCTCGGGTTCGTCGTTGCGCCGGCTCATGGCCTGCATCTGGGCGAAGCTGGCGATCGGCAGCGGGTGGATGACCCCCTCGGTGCCTCCGACGACGGCAACATCGGCGCGGCCGAGCCGCAGCATGTCCAGTCCCAGCGAAATCGACTCATTGCTTGATGCGCAGGCCGACACCGGGGTGTGTACCCCAGCTCGGGCACCGAGCCGCAGACTGACGTTTGCCGCGGAGGCATTGGCCATCAGCATCGGGATGGCCAGCGGGCTGACTCGGCGAGCGCCTTTTTCCTTCTGGATGTCCCAGTTCGACAGCAGCGTGACCATCCCGCCGATACCTGTCGCGATGGCTACACCGAGGCGCTCCCGGTCGACGGGGTTGTCCTCGCGCAGCCCGTACCCCGCGTCCTGCCACGCCTCCAATGCGGCGACTACGGCAAATTGTGCGGAGCGGTCGAGCCGGCGGGCCTCGACGCGTTCCAAGATCTCCGCAGGGTCGACGGCGGCCTGCGCGGCAATCTGGACCGGCAGATCAGCGGCCCAGTCGGCTTCGATCCTGCGTACGCCGGACCTGCCGGTCAACAAGCCGTCCCAGGTGGTCGGGACATCGCCTCCGAGCGGAGTAGTGGCTCCGAGGCCGGTGACGACAACGCGGATGCGTGACATGGCTTGACTCCTGCGAAGCGTGTCGAGTGGTTTGGGCTGGTCCCGGGGCCATCCTTGGTCGGGATGGTCCCGGCATGATCAGCGGCGATCAGGCGGCAGCGCGCTCGATATAGGCGACGGCGTCGCCTACCGT
This sequence comes from Propionibacteriaceae bacterium, assembly GCA_035489975.1. Lineage (GTDB taxonomy): Bacteria > Actinomycetota > Actinomycetes > Propionibacteriales > Propionibacteriaceae > Microlunatus. The sequence goes on from DATHIJ010000432.1 coordinate 1,214, forward strand.
TTTGAGGTTCTTGGCCTCTTCATCGGGAATGCTGACGCCGAACTTCTCTTCGGCGGCGTAAATGATCTCGACCATCGACAGCGAGTCCACATCCAGATCATCGGTGAACGACTTGTCCAGCTGGACGTCATCGGTGGGGACGCCGGCGACCTCATTGACGATCTCAGCTAGATCTGCGCGGACTTCCTCGGTGGTGGGCATCAACAGTGCTCCTTCAGTGTTGGTTGGGATGGTTCCTGCGTCCAGTTTTCAGGGCAGGATGATCACCTGACCGGCGTAGACCAGGCCGGCGCCGAAGCCGATGATCAGGCAGGTCTGCCCGCTATGCGCCTCGCCGGACTCCAGCAAAGCCTCGATGGCCAGCGGAATCGATGCGGCGGAGGTATTGCCCTGTCGGGCGATGTCGCGTGCGACGACGACCCGGCTTGGCAGTTTGAGGGCACGGAACATCGCGTCGGTGATCCGCATGTTCGCCTGATGCGGCGCGAAGACGTCCAGGTCCTCGGGACGTACGCCGGCGGCGTCGAGCGCTTCGGCGGCGGTCTTCGCCATTGTGTAGGAGGCCCACTTGAAGACGGGATTGCCTTCCATCTTCAGTGTCGGCCAACTGGCCTCGCTTTCGGTGGATCGGTACGACTCCGTGTCCCAGGCCAGCGCAGCGTCCCATGGCTCGGTCTGTTGAATCAGCGGCGCTTGATCGCCATCAGACCCCCAGACCACGGGTCCGATGCCGGCGAACTCACTGGGACCGATCACCGCGGCACCGGCACCGTCGGCGAAGAGAAAGACCGTGGACCGGTCGGACCGGTTGGTCATGTCGGTGAGCCGCTCGACGCCGATGATCAAGACATACTTCGAGGCGCCAGTGCGAATGAAGGAGTCGGCCATCGCAGTGGCGTAGCAGAACCCAGCGCAGGCCGCTGAGATGTCGAAGGCGGCGGCGCTTTTGGCTCCGAGTTCGCTGGCGATCGTGGTGGCGACGGCGGGTGTTTGGGAGAGGTGGGTGACGGTTGAGACGATGACTGTGTCGATCTGGCCGGCTTCGATGCCAGCGCGGTCCAGCGCCTTGCGGGCGGCCGCGAGCGACATCATCTGGATCGTCTCGTCATCGGAAGCCCAGCGGCGCTCGATGATCCCCGATCGGGTACGGATCCACTCGTCGGAGGAGTCGATCATCGTGCAGATCTCAGCATTGTCGACCACCCGACGGGGCCGATAGCCGCCAACTCCGAGGATGGCAGAGTGCTTCGCTCCGGGTGTGACGTTGAGCATCATCGGGTGACCTCGGTTGCGTCTGCGGATTCGACAGTCGGGTGCAGTCGAAGTAGCGGCTGACCAGGGGCGACAGGATCCCCGTCCTCGACGAGCCACTCGACGACGATGCCGCCGTGCGGCGCGCTCACCGGCATTTCGTCACGCAGGTTCTTGACCATCCCGACTGTGCTGTGGGTTGGCAGGATCGTGTCAGCCTCGATGTCCTCGGTGCGTACGAACTGGCCTTTGCCGGGGGAGACGATCAGGCGCCAGGTCGGACTGCCAGCGATCGGGGAAGCCGCTGCTGCGCCGCCGTGCTTCTGAACGAACTCCATCGCCTCTTCCAGCTGATCCGGTGTGTTGAGAGCGAAGAGCTCCACGCCCTTGAGGTTCCGTTTGGCGATGCCTGTCAGGGTTCCTGCCGGCGGCATCTCGAGCAGGCCGGTGACGCCAAGATCGCTCATCGCTGTCATGCAAAGGTCCCAGCGGACCGGCGCTGCCACTTGGCCCACCAGTCGCCGGAGTACCTCGCGGCCATCGTGCACGACTTGGCCATCGGTATTTGACAGCAGCCGGGTACGCGGGTCATGGGTAGAGATGGCACGGGCCAGAGCCTCGAGCCGCGCGACGGCGGGCACCATGTGCACGGTGTGGAACGCTCCCGCAACGCTGAGCTCGATGAGCCTGGCGCGGGCTGGAGGATCAGCCGCCAAAGCGGCCAACTGATCCTTGGTGCCGGCAGCGACGATCTGGCCGGCGCCGTTGTTGTTCGCGGCCGTCAGGCCATGGGCGGCGAGCCTGCCGAGCACATCCTCGGGGTCACCGCCGATAACCGCCGTCATGGAGGTCGGGCTAGCGGCGCTAGCCTCCGCCATAGCACGGCCACGCTCGCGTACCAAGACCATCGCTTGCTCTGCAGACAGCACGCCGACACCTGCCGCCGCGGTGACTTCACCAACCGAGTGACCCGCAACGACACCAACCAGCGGGTAAGCGTCGGCCGGATGCGGAAAAAGTTCCAGCGCGGCCAGGAGGCCGGCCGCGACCAGGAGTGGTTGGGCAATCGCGGTGTCTCGAATGGTTTCGGCGTCGGCTTCGGTGCCGTAGTGCCTCAGATCGAGGCCTGAGACTGCCGAGAGCCAGCTGAGCCGGTCAGCGAACGAGGGCTCGTCCAGCCACGGACCGAGGAAGCCCGGTGTCTGCGCCCCCTGACCAGGCGCCACAATCGCAAGCACATCTGTACTATTTCTTGGTCCCGACGAAAAGGCGGTATCGGGTCGGCACGAATCTTCGGACGCCTAATTGTCACTTCCCCACAGTTTTGTCTGAAGCTTCGCCGCCCAGTCTGGTGGCGGACGCGCGATCCGAAGGTCGTCCCTCGGCGCTTGCTTCATCGCCCAGTGGGTGCTGGTTCCTCCGGACGGGAGCGGGCGAAGAGCCGGCCGAGGGTGATCGCCAGCCGCAGCGCGTACGCGTCGCGTGGGTCGGTGGGGCTGTAGCCAGTGACCTCGTGGATTCGCCGCAGTCGGTAGCGCACGGTGTTGGCGTGGACGAACAATGCCCGCGCCGCTGCTTCGACCGATAACCCCTGGTCCAAGAAGGTGACCAGTGTCTCGAGCAGGCCTCCGCCGGCCACCTGCAACGGCTCGTAGATGTCGTGGGCCAGCGCGCGGCGAGCATGACCATCGCCAGACAGCGCGCGCTCCGGAAGCAGATCGTGAGACGTCACCGGCCGCGGCGCCTCCGGCCAACCAGCCGCGGCGCGGTAGGCCGAGACCGCCTCCCGAGTACTGGTGGCCGCGTCCATCAAGTGCTCCACGGTTGGTCCGATCACGACCGCCCCTGGACCAAACATCGTCACGAACTTGCCGACCACTGCAACGGCGCGCTCTGGAGAATTCATTCTGTCCCCGCCGAGCACGACAACCATCCTGTCGCCCTGGACCGCGCCGAGCATGTCGCTCCCGGCGATCGCCGCCAGATGTCGGATCGACTCCAAGGCCTGCGCTGCCTCCAGCTGCGGGGCGGCCCCGACGACGACAACAACACCCCCGGTTGAGTGCCAACCCAAAGTCGACGCACGTGACAGCACCGTCTCGTCGGTCTCGCCACGCAGCACGGCATCGACAACCAGAGCCTCCAGCCGCTCATCCCAGGCGCCGCGCAGCTCAGCGGCACGCGCGTAGATCTCGGCCGCCGAGAAAGCAACCTGCCGGCTGTACTGGTCGATGGCCGCATGCAGGAGGGGCCGGTCGCCCTTCGGCATCAACTCATCGATCTGGCTTTCGACAACCTCGATCGTCGTCCGTACTAGCTCCACGGTCTGGTAGAGGGAGATCTTCCGCGCCAGCTCTCGCGGCGCCGAGCCGAAGATCTCCGAAGTACTCGGCACTTGCGGGCCCGGAGCGGCGAACCACCGTACGAAGCCGTCAATGCCGGCCTGAGCCACCAGCGTGATCCATGATCGGTGCTCGGCGTCTAGCCTGCGGAACCAGTGATACCGAGCCTCCATCTCTGCAACTGTGGCCGTGGTCATCTTGCCGGTGACGCCTGCCAGCCGTTTCGCGATCGTCGCTCGAGTTTTGGCCGACGGCAACAGGGACCTGTTGATCTCTCGGGTACGCGCGGCCATAGGCTGACTGTAGTGCCGACTTGTCAACGTCCCAGCGCGCTATAGCCTGCTGAGAATCTGACAAAGTCGTGGACGATCGGAGGCTTGTCCACAGATGAGTGATCTTGATATACAGCCACAGGAATACCTGTGCGCGAGTCGGCTGGACAGCGGACCTGAGGAGTTGTTGCTGACCGCTCGTCGGGTGTACCTGGGCAAAACCACCGAGGTGGCGCGCGCCCTACCAGACAAGCAGATCCGGATGATCGGCGCTTGGTGCTTTCTTGATCATTACGGGCCGGAGGACGTGAGCGGCTCACCGGGTATGCAGGTCTGGGCGCATCCGCATACCGGGCTGCAGACAGTCACCTGGCTGCTGGACGGCGAGGTCGAACATCGCGACAGTCTCGGCTCCCGGGCGGCGGTACGGCCGGGCGAGCTCAACATCATGACCGCCGGTCACGGCATCGTGCACAGTGAGATCTCCCAGCCGGATAAGCCGGCCATGCTGCATGGCGTACAGCTCTGGGTCGCGCTGCCGGATGCCGTGCGCGATCTTGCCCCGGAGTTTGAGAGCTACTCCGACCTGCCGGACCTGGTTCGCCCTGGGGTTCGCGGAAAGGTGCTGATCGGTGACGTCGCCAATGCGAGGTCGCCGGCACTCGCATATTCGCCGCTCTGT
>DATHIJ010000433.1:0-4538 GCA_035489975.1 Propionibacteriaceae bacterium
ATACGTAGGTTCCCGACCGAGGCGGGGAGCCTCTGCGGGGCAGATCTGCTGACCGCCAGGCTCTCGAGACGCACCAGCTAGCTTGGACGCGAACGATAGCCTTGGCAGGAGGATCTCTCGGATCGCCATACCTCACTAGGCAGGTCATGAACCTACGACGGATATTCCGCTCACCCCTGGCGTGGATCGTCCTTGCCGTGATCGCGATCGGGCTGCTGATCGACTTCAGCCAGCGGGTGACCAGCGGATTTAAGGAAGCGCCTACCTCTCAGGTGGTCTCGATCATCAACGGCAACGAGCCGTTGAGCGAGGTCATCTTGATCGATAAAGAACAAGAAATCCGCGTCACCTTGAAAGACGCCAACAAGACCGGCTACAAGGCAACCTGGGTTGGCAATCAGAGTGATCAGCTGATCACCCGCCTCGACCAAAGGGTTGCCGAGAAGACGCTTGATCAGTGGAAGGGCGAGAACGCAACCCCTGGCTTCTTCAGCTCGCTGTTGGGCACCCTGATCCCGTTCATCATCATCGGAGTGCTGTTCTTCTTCCTGCTGAACTCCGTCCAGGGCGGCGGCAGCCGGGTGATGCAGTTCGGCAAGTCGAAGGCCAAGATCGCCAACAAGGACACTCCGAAAACCACGTTCCGCGACGTCGCCGGGTGTGAGGAGGCAATCGAGGAGCTGGAAGAGATCAAGGAGTTCCTCGCCGAGCCCGCGAAGTTCCAGGCTGTCGGCGCCAAGATCCCCAAGGGCGTTTTGCTGTACGGCCCGCCTGGCACTGGCAAGACGCTGCTGGCTCGGGCGGTCGCGGGCGAGGCCGGGGTGCCGTTCTATTCCATCTCGGGTTCTGACTTCGTCGAAATGTTCGTGGGTGTCGGGGCCTCCCGGGTCCGCGATCTGTTCGAGCAGGCGAAGGAGAACGCGCCCGCCATCGTCTTCATCGATGAAATCGATGCTGTCGGCCGGCACCGTGGCGCGGGAATGGGCGGGGGTCACGACGAACGCGAGCAAACCCTCAACCAGCTGCTCGTCGAGATGGATGGCTTCGATGTACGCGGCGGCGTGATCTTGATCGCTGCCACCAACCGGCCAGACGTGCTCGATCCGGCGCTGCTGCGGCCAGGGCGGTTCGACCGCCAGATCTCTGTCGAAGCGCCCGATCTGAGAGGCCGCTTCAACATCTTGAAGGTGCACTCGGAGGGCAAGCCGATGGCCCCCGACGTCGATCTGGAAGGCGTGGCGCGGCGTACGCCTGGATTCACCGGCGCGGATCTGGCCAACGTGTTGAACGAAGCCGCGCTGCTCACTGCGCGACAGAACGCCCGGCAGATCACCGACGAATACCTGGACGAGGCGATCGACCGCGTCGTCGCCGGCCCGCAGAAGCGCAGCCGGCTGATGAACGACAAGGAAAAGCTGGTGACCGCCTATCACGAGGGCGGACACGCGCTGGTCGCGGCGGCGCTGCCGGGCACGGATCCGGTGCAGAAGGTCACGATCCTGCCCCGCGGCCGGGCACTCGGCTACACCATGGTGTTGCCGGAGCAGGACAAATACGCCAATACCCGCGCGGAGCTGCTCGACCAACTGGCGTACATGATGGGTGGCCGGGCGGCCGAGGAGCTCGTCTTCCACGACCCGACCACCGGAGCCAGCAACGACATCGAGAAGGCAACAGCGCTGGCCCGCGCCATGGTCACCCAATACGGCATGACCGAGCGCCTGGGCGCGATCAAGCTCGGATCTGGCGATGCGGAACCCTTCCTGGGCCGCGACATCGGACACGGCCGCGACTACTCAGAAGAGGTCGCTGCGATCGTTGACGACGAGGTCTCCAGGCTGATCAGCAACGCCCATCAAGAGGCTTTTGACATCCTCAATGAGAACAGGGATGTCCTCGATGACCTCGTGCGCGCACTGTTTGAGCAGGAGACCCTGGATCGGGCCGCAGTGGCTGCGGTTTTCCAGCCACTACGGCTTTGGCCCAAGCGGCCCGCGTGGACGGGCTCGGATGAGCGCATCCCATCCTCCATTCCGCCGGTGACACCGCCACCGCCGTCGATCAATGGTCAGGGAAACGGTCAGTCTGGCAGCAGTCCAACACCCAGCCCCGGCCAGGAGGTCCCCGCTGGCGGCATGGCGCAACCTCCGGGGTATCCACCGGTACCGTCGCAGCTGCCAGCCGCCGGGGAGCCCAATCCACAGCCCCAAAGAGGGCCGGATTTTCGGTGACCGAGCTCGACGAGGCCGCCGACGTGAGTCGTGACGGCGCTGGCAGTATGACCGCAATTGACCCGATTCATTTCCCTGAGCGGGTCGGAGAGTTCGATCATGACCGCATCGTCGCTGCGGTACGCGAAATCCTGATCGGGATCGGTGAGGATCCGGATCGGGACGGTCTGCACGATACCCCGGAGCGGGTCGCGCGGGCGTACGCCGAAATGTACGGCGGCCTGCGGGAGGATCCGGAAAAGGTCCTGGCCACCGTCTTCGACCTCGGCCACGACGAGTTGGTCTTGGTCAAGGACATCGAGGTCTGGAGCACCTGCGAACACCACCTCGTGCCGTTCACCGGGGTTGCCCACATCGGCTACATCCCCAACCTAGACGGGAAGATCACCGGGCTCAGCAAGCTTGCCCGCCTCGTTGACATCTACGCCAAGCGACCGCAGGTGCAGGAACGACTCACCACCCAGATCGCCGACGCGATCAACCACATCCTGGAGCCGCGCGGGGTGATTGTGGTCGTCGAGTGCGAGCACCTCTGCATGACCATGCGCGGCGTACGCAAGCCGGGCGCGAAAACCATCACCAGCGCGGTACGCGGCCAGTTGCGCAACGCTACTACGCGCGCCGAGGCCATGGCATTCATCACCAGCTGAAGCCGGCCCAGTGTCACTAGGTGACGGACTTCTTCTTGGCCGTCCAGGTGTTACAGCGACCGAAGTCGGCCGAATCCAGACCTCGATTGAGCCAGCGAAGCTGTGCCGCGCTGCTGCCATGGTCAGGCTTGCGATCCCCGGGTGGGTCCTCATCTCCGGTGTAGGCATGCCAGATCCTGAGCTGGTAGCGGTCGTTGTTGCTGAGTCGCATCGACTCGGCGGCCACCGCCAGGAAGATGCCTTCGAAGCACTGCGCCTGGAGTTCGAGGCGGCGGCTTAGCAAATACCGCTGGCTACGGCTCTTTGTCCCGTACGAGCGCTGGGCATATTCACTGAGCATGCCGCTCATCGCCTGCATGTGGTGGCCAAATTCGTGGGCCACAAGTCCGACGTATCCGAGTCGCGCGAAGGTGTACGCCTCGGTGCCGTCGTCACCAGTCGCCGGCCAGTAGATCGTTCGGCTAATCGAGCAGTAGTACGCGGGGGGGCCCTTCTGGCCGAACCGTCCGCACGGAGTCTTGATGGTGCTGCGGTAGACCTTGATCTTCGGCGTGGTCAGTTCGATGCCATGCGCGGCCAGCGGCCTGGCAAAGGCACTCACCAGGCAGCCGACCAGCTTCTTGCCGTACGAGGCGAGGTTGGCATCGGTGAGCGGCGGCTGCGGTGACCGGACTTTCACCTTGCACGAGACACGGGTACCGCCGAGATCGATGGCGTAGATGCTGTTCTTTGCCAGCGACCTGTTAAGTCGGGTACCGCTTTGGCCGGTGCTGGATCCCGGCGTGCTCGCCGGCTCCGATGGCGAAGGAACCGCTGTCGGGCTGGGACTTCCTGTCGAGGCAGTTCGGTGCGCCCGCGGCGGCTGCAGCCCAGGTATCTCACCTCCTGTTGAATGGCACCCGGCCAGCACCAGCACGAGGATTGTGAGCCCCAGAACCATCGGGGCTCCAGCGCGAACGACCAGCCGGTGCCATGACCACGAATGGCGGAGTGGAGAGGCCTGGTTGTGCGCTGAGTGCGCAGGCCCGTGCGGCGAAGGCGGCACGGGGGAGAGCATAAGGTGATCCGGGTGAGTCCGCTGCCGGTCGTCCCTGATCTGCCGCAGCCGGGTCGCACTCTGGTCGTCGGCGTGGTCAACGTCACACCAGACTCCTTCTCTGACGGCGGCCAGTGGTTCGACCCTGCCGCAGCAATCACCCACGGCTTGGAGCTGCTGGCCGAAGGCGCCGACATCATCGATATCGGCGGCGAGTCCACCCGGCCCGGTGCGGTTCGGCCAGAGGTTCCGGAGGAATTGCGCCGAGTATTGCCCGTAGTCCGGGAATTGGCGGCCGTCGGCGCCTGCGTCAGCATCGACACGATGCGCGCCGCGGTCGCCGCACCGGCGATCGCAGCCGGCGCACGTCTAGTAAATGACGTCTCCGGTGGCAAGGCTGATCCGGGAATGCTGGCTCTCGTTGCCGAATCCGGAGTCCCTTTTGTCTGCATGCACTGGCGCGGGCATTCCGACGACATGCAGAGCAAGGCCTCGTACGCCGACGTGGTGACTGAGGCCATTACAGAGTTGCGCACTCAGCTCGATGCGGCCACTCGAGTTGGGGTCGCGCCTGACAAGTTGATCATCGATCCGGGGTTCGGGTTCGCCAAGACCGGGGAG
>DATHIJ010000434.1:0-5062 GCA_035489975.1 Propionibacteriaceae bacterium
ACCCCGGACGACGTCAGGAAACTGGCCGATCTGGAGTCGCGTGAGGTCCTGCTCGCCAAGGTAGCCGGCGCCCTGCAGGGCGTCCTGCAGCAGGCCATCTCACTGGTGGCTGCCCCGCTCTCTCAGACTGCTCGCTTGTTCGCAGCCCTGGAGCAGGCCGCCGGCGAAAACTCGTCATTGCTCGCAGCTGCGCCGGAGGCAACCTCGGAGCCGTCGAACGAGGACCTAGTGGCCGAGGTGACGTCGGAGCCGACGAACGAAGAACTTGCTGCCGAGCCGACTCGGGAGCAGGTGAACGAAGAACTCGCCGCCGAGGCGGCACAACCCGCAGCGTCAGCTGCAGCCGAAGCGGGCGCCGCGCCCGCGGCAGACCAACTGGCAGCACCCGCTGCGGAAGACAACTAGGAAGGACGCCCAATCATGGCGAAGCTCAGCACTACAGAGCTCCTTGACGCCTTCAAGGAGCTGACCTTGATCGAGCTCAGCGAGTTCATCAAAGAATTCGAGACCACCTTCGGCGTGACCGCGGCGGCTCCGGTTGCTGCCGCCGCGGCCGCACCGGCCGCTGCCGGCGGAGATGCCGGTGCAGTCGAGGAAGAGGGCAGCGACGAGGTCGACGTCATCCTCGAGGCGGCTGGCGAGAAGAAGATTCAGGTCATCAAGGAGGTGCGGTCGCTGACCAGCCTGGGCCTCAAGGAGGCCAAGGACCTGGTTGAGGCTGCCCCCAAGCCGGTACTGGAGAAGGTCAACAAGGAGACCGCCGACAAGGCTCGCGAGGCCCTCGAGGCTGCCGGCGCAACCGTCTCGTACAAGTAGCCAACTCCTCATCCACGGAGTGTGTGTCCGTTCTCTCGACATCGGGAGAACGGACACACCTAGACGTTGCAATGGGTGCAGCGGGCAAGTTCGCCGTCGTACCCGCGGCGTCGTAGCACGCGGACAAGGTTGCCTGCGGTAGCACACGACTCGACAACTGTGTCGTGCCACCCGTATCGCAGCGTCAGCCATCCGTCTTCACTGCTCAGGTTGTCACGCCGCCAGTCGCGGAACCGGCGCTCTCCGTCGTGATAGCGCCGCCCATCGAGTTCGAGTAAGACCCGAAATTTCGTACGCGCCGTCGGCAACCGCCCCGGAAGGCAGTCGATACGGGCGGGTCGGGATCGGAAGCCGATGAGGTCGTTCGATCTGTTTCATCCAGCGAAATTCCAGCGGGCTCTGGACCCCGATGGCCGTTTCGGCAACTATGTCGGCGATCAGCCTCCGGTGAGCGATACGACTACGGCGTTCGAGAGCACGTGCGAGCCTTCGCGAATTGGTGAGGCGGGGGATGGAAAGCGTGAGAAACCCAATAACCGCTGCCTCGTTCGATGCTGCTGCACATAGGTCAAGGACGGTGTCCTCGATCAGAGTGCGTGGTGGTGAGGTGAGGGATCCCGGCGGTCGCGCCGTCGACCGTTGTCGAACCACGGTCAGCCAGCGTCGCGACAGTAGGCCGCTGGTCGAATCGACACTCACGAGGATCGGCAGAGAGGGATTCGTCAGGCCCTCGAACACTGCCGCTGATGCACCCATCAGCCGTGCCGACCGGCCGCCGAGCAGGACTGCGGCCCACGCGTATTGGTGCCATGTCGGCTCGAGAACGCCCAAAATGTAGATGCCTCGATCGAGGCGCCGAAGAACTTGTTGACGGACCAGCCTCGCGACCTGGCTGTCGTGGAGGCCGAAGTTGATCAACTGCGCCCGCGTCAAGACTCCTGACTGGCGCTCGGCCCATGCGATTGCCGCGGACGGCAGCGGTTCAGTGTGGTGCACGCTTCCAGTCTTGGGGCCGGCCTTCCGATTGTGCGCGCCTCGCCAGATCTGTGGACATCGGCTTCCAGGGACGTGTGGAAAGCTCCGAAGCCGCCGCTACGTGCGTTCATTCTCTCGTGTTCGGGAGAAGGCACGCACAATGCGGGGTCAGTGCACCGACTGGAGGGGAAATTTGGTGCCGGTGAGATCTTCGGAGACCATCCAGAGCCGCTTCGCCATCTCCACATCGGACGCGGCGGCGGTGCGGCCCACGAGCGCCGGATAGCCACGCGCCCATGGCGATAAACCGTCCGGGCCGACATAACTAGCTCCAGGGAGATCCTGGGTCGCTGCGAACAAGGTGGGTCGCGCTCCGGCTTCGTCGGTCTGGGCGAAGAGTCGGTTGCTGATCTTCATCATTCGGTCCGCAAAACGACTCTCGCTGCGGAACTGAAGATTGGTAGCCACATAGCCCGGATGTACGGCGACAGCCCGGACCGCAGAGCCGGCCGCGGTCAGCCGACGCTGGAGCTCGAGTGTGAACAACAAGTTGGCCAGCTTCGACTGCTGGTATGCCGACCACGGCCGGTATTTTCGTCTTTCCCAGTTGAGATCGTCGAGCGAAATCGAGCCACCACGGTGGGCACCGGAGGCGACGGTCACCACGCGATCGGTCACCTGAGGCAGCAGCAGGTTGGTCAGCGCGAAGTGGCCGAGGTGGTTGGTACCGATCTGCAACTCAAAGCCATCGGCCGTGCGCCTTGCGGGTGTTCTCATCACCCCAGCGTTGTTGATCAACACGCTGAGCTCACCCTGCCAGCTCTCCGCGAAGGCGCGTACGGAGGCGAGGTCGGCAAGATCGAGCTGGCGAACCTCACAGTCGCCGGAAATGGACTCGGCGGCGGTTGCGCCCTTGGCGAGGTCGCGTACGGCGAGCACGACACGGGCACCCGCCTCCGCAAGCTCTCGTGCGGTCGGGAGCCCAATCCCGCTATTGGCGCCGGTGACGACGACGGTGCGGCCCTGCTGCGACGACAGGTCGGCCGAAGTCCATTCGGTTGAGGTCACGATCATGAAATGTAGCTTCAGATGGGACAAAAGTGGTCACGTACGACTCGATCTTGTGTGAGATCCGTGTTTTCCGTGACCACTTTCGGGGGGAGGGACTCAAGCTTGATGCGGCTAGATCATGGATCCCTGAGTTCGAAGCCTTCGACGGCGGTGAGTGGCAGGCAGATTACCTGGGTCGGTACGTCCGGGGGCCACTGCTCCAGGAATGCCGTTTGATCGATCAGCGGCTCTTGACCGTTTCCGGCTAAGGCCGCCTGACCAGTCACCACCACGGTCTCACGATGGGCGGCAGGTGTCCCGCCATCGACGTCGAGGCTCACCTCAGAGCCCGGCGCGTAATGAACGATGTCGTTGTAGTCAGGCAGCCGGAGCAAGATCTGATCTTCGGCGACTGCGTACGAAACGACGACTGAGCGAGGACCTTTGCCTGATCGGTATCCCAGTCGCCCCTCATGATGACTGCAAAGCCAGACTTTGCACTCGTGGGGCGTGAGTCGGCGCGTCCGCTCACCCGGCGAGACGCGACCACCAAAAGTCGGCATGATCAACTCCTCGGTTCCACCCACCCTTAGTTTTGATTGTGCGCCTGATCAGGAGCGTTGCGGAAGGGGGTCGGGTCCTAAAGTATTGGGACTAAAGTCCCTTCTGCACCAGGAATTTGTGACGCAACGAGTTGCGACGCGACGAGTTGGCATCATCGGCTTCAAGTCGATCTTGGCGGCCGCTGTTCTCAGCGAGACCGTGCTCCCGCTATTCGGCCGCTTATCCGGCGGGGAATGATCTGGATGAACACGTTCCTGACACCTGAGGCCCATGGCACGACACCGCCCACCGTCCACATGCGTATGAGCTGGTCTGGCTCAGCGACCCCCTGCGCGCGACCCTGTACGACCACGCTCCATCCCTGGCGGCTCTCTTGATCGAGTTCATCGATTTCCATTGCGACATCGGTCGGGCGAATCAGCTCGGACAGCACCCCGTACGGAGAAGTCCGGAAGATGATTGTTCCGTCGTGCCAGGCGTAAGTCACGGGAAGGATTTGGGGACCGTCGGCGGCCTGCCAGGCGATCCGCCCGATGCTGTGGCTCTCCAGCAGCTCCTGGCAGCGTGGCGGGCTAATCGGCCCGAACTCATCGATCGAGTCCAATTGCGCTTCCTCCTTGGGGTTGGATCGATGCCTCCTCAAGTCAATGCGCCCCGATGCGATGACGGGAGGGTCGAAGGTCCCAAGCCTTCAGAAGGAATTTCTGGAGCTGCTTGAGCCGTGACCCCCAACTGGCGAGTGGCCGGTGCGTCGCATATTGCCCCTTGTCGCGCGGGCAACGAAGAGTATGATCTCTCCCAAGGCAGTCGTCCATTTGACTGCTCTGCTTTGTGCTGCGCTGGGTCTCTTGACTAGAGGCGCATCATCGTCTATATTGGGGGTTTGCCCTCGCCATCTGTCGACCCGTTTCGCTTTGACTCGGGTCGTTCAGCATGCGTAGAAGCATTTTGCTCCGCCACTGAGAGCCTTCGGAAGGACACAGGAGTTGGCAGCCTCGCGCACAGCCTTGAAGACCAAAGTTATATCCCCTACTGGCCGCATCTCGTTCGCGAAGATCGCCGAACCCATGGAAGTCCCCGATCTGCTCGACCTGCAGATCGATTCATTTGACTGGCTCATCGGCAGCGAAGCTTGGCGCGAGCGCGTCAAGACCGCGTTGGACCAGGGCCGTACGGACATCAACACCAAGTCTGGACTCGAGGAGATCTTTGAGGAGATCTCCCCCATCGAGGACTTCTCGGGCACCATGTCGCTCTCTTTTCGGGATCACCGGTTCGAGCCGCCGAAGAACACCGTTGACGAATGCAAGGAGCGCGACGTCACCTACGCCGCCCCGCTCTTCGTCACCGCCGAGTTCATGAACAACGAGACCGGTGAGATCAAGAGCCAAACCGTCTTCATGGGCGACTTTCCTTTGATGACCGATAAGGGCACCTTCGTCATCAACGGCACGGAACGGGTCGTTGTTTCACAATTGGTGCGCTCGCCCGGCGTCTACTTCGAGCAGACCACCGACAAGACCTCCGACAAAGACATCTTCACCTGCAAGATGATCCCGTCGCGAGGTGCCTGGCTCGAGTTCGAAATCGACAAGCGGGACATGGTCGGTGTCCGACTTGACCGCAAGCGCAAGCAGAACGTGACGGTGCTGCTGAA
>DATHIJ010000435.1:0-2982 GCA_035489975.1 Propionibacteriaceae bacterium
GAACTCCGATCAGCTCCACGAAGTGCCAGGCATGTGCGGTGTCGTGGACGGCGGGATCACCAAGGGTCTGTGGGGGTACGAAGCCGGCCAGAGCGGGGTGGGCGACTTCTTCGGTTGGTTTGTGCACAACAGCGTCCCGGAGGGCTACGCGGCTGAGGCCCGGTCGCGCGGGATCGGTCTGCATGAGCTCTTGACAGCGAAGGCAGCCGCGCAGCAGGTAGGCGAGCACGGCTTGCTGGCGCTGGACTGGCACAGCGGCAACCGATCAATTCTTGTCGATCATGAACTGTCCGGCATGATCGTCGGGCAGACGTTGGCCACCAAACCGGAGGATATCTACCGAGCTCTGATCGAGGCGACCGCGTTCGGCGCGCGCACCGTCGTGGAGGCGTTCAACCATGCCGGCGTGCCGGTGCGGGAGTTCGTCGTCGCCGGCGGTTTGATCAAGAACGCCTTCCTGATGCAGATCTACGCCGACGTGTTGAACATGCCGCTGAGCGTTATCTCCTCGGAGCAGGCACCGGCCCTCGGCTCGGCCATCCACGCTGCCGTGGCCGCGGGTGCTTATTCCGACGTAGCGGCTGCTTCGGCCGTCATGGGCCGGGCAGAGAAGAACGCCTACCGGCCGATCAAAGAGAACGTTGCGGCTTATGACGAGCTCTTCGAGGAATATCGCGCCTTGCACGACTACTTCGGGCGCGGAGAGAACAAGGTGATGCATCACCTTCGCGACGTACGTCGGCGGGCACACGGCAGCGAGTAAGGGGCGGCGGCATGAGCGTAGATGCTGAGATCCGTGATGTGGTGCAGCAGATTCGTCGCGAAGTCGCGGACTTGCATGATCATCTCCCGCGGAATTCACTGGTGGTGTGGACTGCTGGCAATGTGTCGGCGCGAGTCCCTGGAAGGGATTTGTTGGTGATCAAGCCGTCGGGGGTGAGTTATGACGAGCTGTCTGCCGACAACATGGTCGTTACTGATCTTGAGGCCAATCTGGTGGACGGCGATCATGCGCCGTCATCGGACACCGCGGCGCACGCGTACGTCTACAGGCACATGCCGCAGGTTGGCGGTGTGGTTCATACCCATTCGACGTATGCCACTGCTTGGGCTGCTCGCGGTGAACCGATCCCGTGTGTGTTGACCATGATCGCCGACGAGTTCGGCGGTGACATTCCGGTGGGACCGTTCGCGCTGATCGGCGACGACTCGGTCGGCCGGGGAATCGTCGAAACCCTTTCAGGACATCGCTCTCCGGCGGTGTTGATGAAGAACCACGGCGTGTTCACCATCGGCGGGTCGGCGAAGGCCGCGGTGAAGGCTGCGGTGATGGTCGAGGACGTTGCTCGCACCGTGCACATCGCGCGGCAGATTGGTCAGCCTTTGCCGATTGCCCAGCAGGATGTGGACTCCCTTTTCGAGCGCTACCAGCAGTCCTACGGCCAACGTTGATCACATCGCGAACGGAGGAAGATCATGGCAGCGGCGCCTAACTGCTGGTTCTTGACCGGAAGCCAAGGCCTCTACGGGCCTGAGACGCTCCAGCAGGTCGAGCGCCAATCTCAGGAGATCGTGAATCAGCTCAATGGGTCAGGTCAGCTGCCGCTGCACGTGCAGTGGCAGCCCGTGCTCACCGATGCCGAAGCCATCCATCGGGTGATGCTGGAAGCGAACGCTGACCTCGACTGCCTGGGCGTAATTGCCTGGATGCACACCTTCTCCCCGGCGAAGATGTGGATCACCGGTCTCAACGCGCTGCAGACGCCGCTGTTGCATCTGCATACTCAAGCCAACGTGAGCCTGCCGTGGGCCGAGATCGACATGGATTTCATGAACCTCAACCAGGCCGCGCACGGCGATCGCGAGTTCGGATATATCCAGACCCGGCTCGGCGTCCCGCGCAAGACCGTGGCTGGGCACGTCTCCGATCCCGTTGCGGTCGCTCGTGTTGCCGCGTGGCAATGCGCAGCCACCGGGGCGGCAGCGGTCCGGCGGCTGAAGCTGGCGCGGTTCGGGGACAACATGCGTGATGTTGCCGTCACCGAGGGCGACAAGGTGGAAGCGCAACTGCGCTTCGGGGTGTCGGTGAACACCTACGGAGTGAACGACCTGGTCGCTGTCGTGGACGAGGTCAGTGACGCCGAGGTTGACAAGCTGATCGAGCAGTACGCCGACAGTTATGAGATCGTGCCGGAGCTGGCGGTCGGTGGCGAACGACATGAATCGCTTCGCTATGCGGCGCGGATCGAAGCGGGGTTGCGCGCTTTTCTGACCGACGGCGGTTTTGGTGCGTTCACCACCAACTTCCAGGATTTGGGTGGACTTCGACAGCTCCCCGGGCTAGCAGTGCAGCGGTTGATGGCCGACGGCTACGGCTTCGGCGGCGAAGGCGACTGGAAGACCTCGGTGATGCTGCACACCATCAAAGCCATGGGCAGCGTTGACTCCCGCGGCACCTCGTTCATGGAGGATTACACCTACCACTGGGGGCCGGGGACACCGAAGATTCTGGGCGCCCACATGCTCGAGGTTTGCCCCAGCATCGCCACCGGCACGCCGCGCGTCGAGATCCATCCGCTAAGCATTGGCGACCGGGAGGATCCGGTTCGACTGGTGTTCGACGCGGAGCCCGGTCCAGCCATCGTGGTTGGTATTTGTGATCTTGGTGATCGGTTCCGGCTGGTGCTCAACGAGGTCACCGTGGTCACACCGGACGAGCCGTTGCCCAAACTGCCGGTAGCTCGAGCCGTGTGGGTGCCCCACCCGGGTCTCGCCACCTCAGCAGAATGCTGGCTCGCTGCTGGTGGTCCGCATCACACAGTGTTGTCAGCTGCTGTCGGCACTGAAGAGCTGTCCGATTTCGCGACGATGGTCGGGACTGAATTGTTGATCATCGACGAGGACACGGCGCCTCGCCGCTTCCAGCAGGAGATTCGTTGGAACGAGGCGTACCACCACTTAGGACATCGGCGCTAAATGCAC
>DATHIJ010000436.1:0-2051 GCA_035489975.1 Propionibacteriaceae bacterium
TCGCCACTACCGACTCCTCTGTCTGCTTTTGTCGAGCATCACGCCCGCGGACCCCCGTGATCGAACACTGCCACGGCCCGCGCCGACGGGGCATCACCCGCGCAGGGTGAATAGCTCGGACCCGAAATTGGACGTCGACGACTCTTAGATTGTGACGTCGGCGGTGCGACGGCTGCTGACCGCGACGAGTCCGGCTGCTATCACAAGCAGCGCCGCAAGGGCGAGCATCAGGCCGCTGAACCCGATCGGGAGCTGGGCTACCAGCGGGCCACACGAGGCTCCTGCGAACACATAGAGGCCGTTGAGGGAGAGTGCCCCGGCCCGAGATTTGCCGCCACGGTTGCCGACCATCCCGATCACTGAGGGCACAATCGTGGCAATACCAAGGACGAACACCACGCTGGCCATCACTAGCGGCCACAGCGCGGCAGTCGAGAAAGCCTCGCCTGCGAGCCCCGCTGCCGCGAGCAGGTAGCCGAACACTGCTACGCGCGTGCCCCCCAGACGACCAACCAGCCAGCCGGCGAGCGGCGCCAACAACATGGCCGGAAGTCCGGCGAGGCGCACATAAAGCACGCTGGTGTCGTCAAGTCCAAACTGGGTTTGCAAGATTGGACCAAGTGCGGCGTACATGGCGACGAAGCTCAAGAGCACCGGGAAGGCAGCGGCGTTGATCAGCGTAAGCTCGCGCCGGACCGCCATTGCGGCGAGCTCCTTGAACTTCTGACCCAGGCTCACCGAGTCTCCTCTGCGCGGCGGCTCGAGCAAGACCGTGGCAATAGCGATGGCGCCAATCACGAATGCCGGTGCGGCCAGTCCGAACACCCAACGCCAGCCGAGAGCATCCGCAACCGCCTGCGCATAGACCTGACCGAGAATGCCCGCCGACAGGAATGCGGTCGACATCGCACCGATTCCGGTGGGCCGCCACCGCGGCGGCAGCGCCTCGCCGACGTACGCCAAGGCCACGGTGGAGAAGCTCGCCGCCAGGAAACCCTGGATGCTTCGCAGCACCGCCACCATCGGCAGCGAGGAGGCCACCGCCAAACCCGCGGTGGCAAGGGCCAGCGCCGCCATCCCCGGGACCAAGATTGGCTTGCGTCCGTAGCGGTCGGACAGCGGCCCAAAGATCAGAAACCCCAGCCCGTAAGCCAATGCGTACGTCGTGCCCACAGCTGCTGCTGTGGCCTCCGCGCTACCTCCGAGCACTTCGCGGATGACCGGTGCAAGTGTGATGGCCAAATAAAGCTGAGCCAGCACCAACAATGCGCAGCTGACCAGAACCGCCAGCGGGGCGATGACCGGCGCTTGCTCGCTACCGGCCACCTGGCGCGCATGTGGTGTCATGACCCCCCGGCACGATCATCCCAGCACGACCGACGGCCACACTAGGGGTGTGCAGGGTGAAACCAATGTCCTCGGCGGCGAACTGCAAGCCTGCGGTACCGACCCAATGACCGGCTTCTATCGCGATGGCTGCTGCAGCTTTGGATCAGATGAGGCAGTCCATTTGGTGTGCGCAGTGGTAACCGCGGAATTCCTCCAACAGCAGCGCAACGTTGGTAATGACTTGATCACGCCAGTTCCCGAGTATGGCTTTCCGGGTCTGCAACCCGGCGATCGCTGGTGCGTGGTTGCGCAACGTTGGCTCCAGGCCCACGATGCCGGGGTGGCTCCACCTGTGGTATTGGCCTCCACCAATGCCCGAGCGCTGCAAGTGATCGACTTGGCCGTGCTGCAGCCACACGCGGTTGACGTTCCTGAGGATCTCAGTTCCCTGGAGTGAATCGGCTGATGATCTTGCTCGCCGGTCAGCGGAGCAAACCCACGCGCATGGGCAAGTCAAGATCAGCCAAAGGCTGTGAGATCCTGGTCATTTCCGCCACGCGACAGGAGACCGGCGATGGCAGGAGTGAAGGTCGCAGCCGTACAGGCCGCGTACGTCCTGATGAATCAAGAAGCCTGTGTGGATAAGGCGGTCAGCCTGCTGCATCAGGCGGCCGAGGCGGGGGCCGGCATCGTCGTGTTTCCCGAGGTCTTCATCCCCGGAA
>DATHIJ010000437.1:0-12539 GCA_035489975.1 Propionibacteriaceae bacterium
AGTTGAGCAGCGGCAAACCGGATCGGATGGCAATCAGGTCGATGATCATGAACGGACGTGCGGCGCGGCAGGCTGCTGGATGACCGCCGAGACCGCTCCCGGGCCGACTGCGACGCAGTGGCTGGCCGGTGCACGGCCGCGGACGCTGCCAGCCGCCTGCTCTCCAGTGATCGCGGGAACGGGCCTGGCCGTCTTCGAGCACGGCGCCTCCTGGCTCGCCGCACTCCTGGCACAGGTCGTCAGTCTTGCGCTTCAGGTCGGCGTCAACTACGCCAATGACTACTCCGATGGCATCCGCGGGACGGATACTGCGCGGGTTGGTCCGCAGCGGCTCGTCGGTTCGGGTCTCGCCCCGCCACCGCTGGTGAAGCGTGCCGCCTTTGTCAGCTTCGGGATCGCCTGCCTGGCTGGGTTGGCCCTGGTGATCATGACTCAGCACTGGTGGCTGCTGGCGGTCGGTGTGGCCTGCGTACTGGCGGCTTGGTATTACACCGGCGGAAAGCACCCATACGGATATGTCGGCCTGGGCGAAGTCTTCGTCTTCGTCTTCTTTGGCCTGGTGGCGGTCTGCGGGACCGCGTACGTGCAGGTAGGCAGGGTTTCGATTGCGACGCTGCTCACCGGGGTGTGGGTCGGCGCCTTGGCATGCGCGATCTTGGTGGCGAACAACCTGCGCGACATCCGGGGCGATCAGCAAGTGGGCAAGCGAACTGTGGCAACGCGGTTGGGGGACTCTAGGACTCGCGCCCTGTACGTGATCTTGGCAGTCCTGAGCGCTCTGTTGATCATCATCGGGGCGCTGGTCACCACCTGGTGGGCGCTGCTCGGGCTAGTCGGTCTGATCTTGATCATTCCCGCGATCCGGGTGGTGATGTCGGGAGCCGGCGGGCTGGCGCTGATAGGCGTACTCAAAGCCACCGGGCTGGCGGAGCTCGCCTGCTCGATCGGCTTCGCAGCCGGCCTCCTCCTCGCCACTCTCTGGCTGGCCTGACTCCACCGGCGGAAACCTAGGTTTACCTAGGTTCCAGTCGCCTCACACACGTTGCAACGTGTGTGAGGCGTAGGGAACCTGGGTTAACCCAGGTTTCCGCCGGGGGGATCAGGCACTTGGCCAGATTCCGGAGGCCTCGAACTGCTCGAGAGCGGCCCGGTACGGCGCCAGATCCCAACCTCGCTTGGCGACCCAGGCGTCGTCGTAGTAGGTGTTGGCGTATCGGCGGCCATCGTCACAGAGCAAGGTGACGACGCTGCCCTGCGTACCTTCGGCCTTCATCTCCGCGACCAGCTGCAGCGCTCCCCACATGTTGGTGCCGGTTGACCCACCGACCCAATGGTCCAGCTTGTGGGTGCACCATCGCATAGCTGCAATCGACGCAGCGTCGGGCACCACGATCATGCGATCGACTAGTGATGGTATGAAGCTGGGCTCCACGCGCGGGCGACCGATTCCTTCGATCTTTGAGCCGACGGCGGTCAGCGCGGGATCGGAATTTCTCCATCCGTCATAGAACGCAGAGCCTTCGGGATCGACGACACACAGCCGCGTGAAGAACTTGTGCAGTCTCATGTAGCGGCCGATGGTGGCGCTGGTGCCGCCGGTTCCAGCGCCGACAACCACCCAGGCCGGTATGGGAAACGGTTCGAGGCTCAATTGATCAAACATCGACTCGGCAATGTTGTTATTGCCGCGCCAGTCGGTCGCCCGTTCGGCATAGGTGAACTGATCGAGGTAATACCCGCTACAGCTGTCGGCAAGATCGGCGGCCACCTGATAGATCGTGGTCGGGTCCTCGACCAGCTTGCATTGCCCGCCGTAGAACTCGATCAACTCGCACTTCTCGCGTACGGTCGAGGCCGGCATCACCGCCACGAACGGCAACTTGATCAGCCGCGCGAAGTAGGCCTCGCTGACCGCCGTGGATCCCGAGGACGCTTCCACGAGCGTGGTGTTCTGCTTGATCCAGTTGTTGCAGAGGCCATAGAGCACCAACGACCGCGCCAACCGATGCTTCAGGCTCCCGGTCGGGTGCACCGACTCGTCCTTCAAGTAGAGATTGATGCCCCACTCCGCTGGCAGCGGATACGGGTGCAGGTGGGTGTCAGCGCTGCGATTCGCATCCGCCTCCACCTGCCCGATCGCCCACTCCGACCAGGCGCGATCACTCTTACCGGCCTGCTCCACCCTCGCTAAACTACCGCTGGCCGAAGGGCGCGTGTCATGCGCCAGATCGTCCGCCAACTCATCGGGCGCCGCTCGCCGCCGGGCTGGGTGAGCCCGAGCTGCACCCCCCGTAGCGTCTCGACAAGGGCACTGCGCGACGGCAGCCGGAAGGCCGACACCACGGCCCATACCAACACATAGAGCACCCCGACCGGCACCGGAAGGTTGCGCCGGGCGAGCCAGAGCCGATTCCGAGCCTGATACCGGTAGAAGTCAGCGTGCCGGCGAGTGGGCTCGATGGCCGGGTGATTCACCTCGATTTCCCCGTCATAGCGAACATGGAAACCACCGTCCCACACTCGCCAGGCCAGCTCGACGCCTTCATGGGCGTACCAGAACGGCGCCGGCCAGCCGCCGGCGTACTCGAAGGCATCGCGCCGGATGGCGACCGCCCCCTCCCAGACGTGCATGGCAGGACTGCTCCGAGCGGGGTCCCCGACGCGGACCCGTGGAATCCAGCGCCTGGGCGTTTTTCGGCCGTCAGGATCGAGCACTCTGGGCTGGATCATGCCGAGCGTCGGATCAGCGGCAAACTGCTTCGCCATCCGAGCCAGCGTGTCGTTCTGCGGGAGCCGGGCATCATCGTCGAGGAAGAACAGCAAGTCTCCTTGAACCAGATTGACTCCAGCATTACGGCCGGCTGGAATGCCGAGGTTCTCAGGCAATCCATGTGCCTTCACCCCTTCAGGCAGGCCCACTGGTTGCCACCCGTTGCCGACGACCACAATGTCGAGGTCGACATCGCGCTGGTTGAGCAGACTGGCAAGACCGCGATTCAGATCGTCGGGCCGGTTGCCCATTGTGAGAACTGTGACCCCGAACTTCGGCCGCCCTGGCCCGCTCATCGCAACCTGGACGAGGCCAGCACCGCCACCAAGTGACCGACCACTGTCACACCGGCCGCGATCACCAATGCGGAGAGCAGTACCTGCGTCGCCGCACCCCCAACGAAGAGGTCGATGATCGCGGCGATGAGCACCAGGATCGACAACTCAACAGAATGGAAGACCTTGTGGAAAGGAACCATGCCTACCACCCGGCGCCCGGTACGAAGCACGCCTCCGCGCGGCGTCCGAACCTCCTTGGCGTCTGGCATCTGTGGCAGGCCGGCGTAGTGCCGCGCGACATGCACCAGATCGTTCTCCACCTTGTTCAGGGCGACCAGCAAACCAAGCAGCAGCCCCGCGCTGATCCAGATGCCACTCAGCCGTAGCTCGCCGGTGGCACGCACACCCAGCGCGACGGCGATCCCGCACTCGGCCACGTAATGCCCGAACCGATCGAGGTACACACCAAGCGGTGATGATGTCTGCCGCCAGCGGGCGACCTCTCCGTCGCAGCAATCCAGCAGCATCTGCAGCTGCACCAAGATCACCGCAAGAATTGCGCCGAGCAAAGTGGGCCAGCCGGTGGCCACCACGGCCGCGGCGGCGGCGATGATCATCAGCCAGGTGACGCCATTCGCACTGAACCCGCCTCTCAGCAGGATCCGTGTCAGATAAGGGGAGATGTCTCTCAAATAGGCACGTGCTACCCAGTGTTCGGCCACAGCACGGGTCCGGACGCTCGGAGGCTGTGTCACCTCACGCAGCTGGGGAATCGTCGGTCGAGCCGGTCGCTCGGCGCCGACTTCGAAGCCTGCCGTCACCGCGACCTGCCGTACCAGCACATATCTCCACGCCCAGGCATGACGGCTGGTCCGCGAGGCATCTCGACAGCCTAGTGCCCGGCACCGGCCTCGCCTGTTGTATCGACACCGGATCAAGACGCATACTCGTCGTTATGGGGCGGTATCTACCGATCATCATCATCGGATTGCTGATGATCTACTGTGTCGTCGAGGTTGCTCAAGCCCCGCCATACGCCGTCCGGCGGATGCCACGCTGGCTCTGGGCGACGGCGATCATTTGTCTGCCACTAGCGGGCGCCATCTGTTGGCTGTTGCTCGGTCGGCCTAATGCAGAGTCGTCCGGCACTCGACAGCAGAAGCAGCCGCCGAAGGCACCCGATGACGACATCGATTTCCTGCGCGGCCTCTGAGTCCACGCAGGCTTAGCCGGATCGTTGGATCTGGTAGGCGCGCTCAATCGCCTCCTCGAACCGTTTCGTGCTCTGCTGAGCACTCACATCCCCGAAGTAGTGGTACGCGAGACCACGCAGTTGCTCCCTCGCCACCGAATCACCTTGCAATGTTCGGATTATCGAGAGCACGTTTCCGGCCTCGGCAAACCGAAGTAACGGCCGTGTGTTCAGCAGCGGTGAGGCTGCGCTGTAAGCGGTCGCAGCCGGTTCGGTGATCACCAACGGTTTGCCCGTCGCCAGCCAGTCATAAGCAACCGCTGAAACATCGGTGATGCATACGTCCGCGAAGTCCCATTGCCAGCCGTAGCCGTTGCGATCAACGAGGTGCCGGTCGCCGGCCTTCCCGAGCAGCGCCCGGACGATCTTGTCGGCATTGCGTTGCTCGCGAGTGGTATATCCGGTCCGGGGGTGCGGTCGGTAGATGACGCGGATCGACGGATCGGCGATGAGAGCCTCGATGATCGCCACACCGTGACTGGCCAGCGACCCGTAGGCAATGCTCGGCCGATCACCCGCCCAAGTTGGCGCATACCACACCCGTGTGCCGGAGTCGCGCGGCCAGGACGGGGCGCCGGGATAGCTGTAGTCAAGCTGCGGGCGCCCGACCAGCAGAGTGCGTTCTGTCGCATCGAAGCCGCGCAACGCCTGGCCGAGGCGATCGCGGCCAGCGTCGCCACCGACAAAGACCAGGTCGTACGCCTTGTGCTGGTTGGAAATACTCGAGTCTTTGTCGCTTTCGCCGTGACCAATCTGAATATGCACCGGGGTCGCAAACCGCAACATGCGGAAGTTCGCCTCGAGCTGATTGAGATAGAGCACGACCCGAACGTCCCGGTCGGCGACCAGCCGTTCCAGTGCCGCGCTGCCGCGTGCGAAAGCAATCGGCAGGGTGCTGCTTCGGAGCACGAGGTGCCCGGTGTCGGGCCGGTCGACGATCACGAAGACCGGACGCTGTCCGGCCAGATGTTCCAGCGGCAACCGCCACTGCTCGAACTGGTAGAAGTTTTCCGGGCCGGTGGCGAAGAAGACCGCCACGGCCGCGTTCGGCACGCTGGACTGTCGGCGTAGGTGATTCGCGAATGCCGGACCGGCCAGCCGGTTGCGTAGCAGTGCGACGGCGTGGCGGACTGGACCGAGTGTTGCGGTGAGCTGAGCGCGCGGGTCGATCATGCTAAATCAGCCCAAGGATGTGAGCCTGATCAGACAGCAGACTCGGTGCGATCACCACTCCATTGGGTGTGGTAAGTGCCTTCTTTGTCCACTCGCTGATAGGTGTGCGCGCCGAAGAAGTCTCGCTGTGCCTGGATCAAGGCAGCGGGCAGCCGCTCGGCCCGAATCCCGTCGTAGTAAGCCAACGACGACGAAAATGCCGGTGTCGGAATACCACTCTGTGCGGCACCTGCCACCACTCGACGCCAGGCTGCCAGGCTGTTGCTCACTGCTTCGGTGAAGTAATCATCGGCGAGCAGCAGCGCCAGGTCGGGATTGCGCTCGTACGCCTCGGTGATCCGATTGAGGAATCGCGCCCGGATGATGCAGCCGCCGCGCCAGATCCTGGCCATGGCGCCGCGATCAATGTTCCAGCCGTACTCGGCGCTCGCCGCCGCGATCTGGTCGAAGCCCTGGGAGTAGGCCACCACCTTGGAGGCGTAGAGGGCCTGCCGCACATCCTCCACGAACTCATCCCGGTCGGCCACAGCCCAGTCTCCGGTCCCTGCCGTCAGCTTGGCCCGGGCAGCCTCGCGCTGCGGGACTGACCCAGATAGCCCGCGGGCGAAGGTGGCCTCCGCAATACCGGTAATCGGCACGCCAAGATCAAGCGCATTCTGCACTGTCCAGCGGCCGGTGCCTTTCTGTTCAGCCCGATCCAGCACGATGTCGACAAAGGCATTGCCGGTCTCGGCATCGACGTGGCCGAGCACTTCGGCGGTGATTTCGATCAAGAACGACTCAAGATCACCTTCATTCCACGTCTTGAAAATTTGGGCGATATCAGCAGCCGATGCGCCGGTACCCTGCTTGATCAAGTCGTACGCCTCGGCAATCAACTGCATGTCGGCGTACTCGATACCGTTGTGAACCATCTTGACGAAGTGGCCGGCACCGTCGGGACCGACGTAGGTGCAGCAGGGGACGCCGTCGACCTGCGCAGCGATGCTTTCCAGCAGGGGGCCCAGCGACTCGTACGACTTGCGCGAACCGCCTGGCATGATCGACGGACCGTTGAGCGCGCCCTCCTCACCGCCGGAGACGCCCGTGCCCACAAAGTGCAGGCCGATCTCGGCCAGCTTCCGCTCCCGGCGGATGGTATCTGGGAAATGTGCATTCCCTGCGTCGATCAGAATGTCGCCGGCTTCCATCAGCGGGGTCAGTTCATCGATCACCGCGTCAGTCCCAGGGCCAGCTTTCACCATGATCAACACGCGACGTGGCCGCTCCAGTGACGCGACGAAATCGGTCATGGATTCCGATGGGAGGAACGTCCCTTCTGACCCGGCCTCAGCGACCAGCGACTCGGTCCTGGCGTAACTGCGATTGTGGATCGCCACGCGGTGACCATGCCTGGCGAAGTTCCGCGCGAGGTTGCGGCCCATCACCGCGAGCCCCGTGACACCGATCTGAGCAAGTTCAGCCATCCTTGGAAACTCTCCTTTGGAGTGTTATGAGACGATCGTGCAGCGAGCGGGGTCGCTGTGCCATTGGGCTCAGCGTATCGGCTTTAAGAACCTCAGCGTCCGCAAGTCGATGGCCCCTGTCTAAACCGTGCGCTGGAGGGAAGGAATGCTTCAGCCGCTAGGCATCAGTGCCGAAGCGGAGGCTGTATACGTCGCGCTTGGGCCCTTGCAGTCGGCATCAGTCGCTGAACTCGCGCGCCTGACTTCCTCGACCGCTGAGCGGGTGGCCGAATCCCTCGACGAGCTGAGGAAGCTCGGGCTTGCAACGGATTCGTCGCTCGGACATTGGCGAGCGTTGCCATTGCTCGATGTCGTCAACCAGCTCAAGGCGCAACGTCTGTCCGAGATCGAGCTAGCCAGCGTGGCTGCTGAGTCGCTGGAAAGTCATTTGCTGGCAGCCGGGACGACCCAGGCCGACGAGGTCAAGACGCTCGTCGGACGCGAGGCCATCGTCGCGGCCCACCGTGAGCTGATGGACTCCGCGCGCCGAGAGATCTGCTTCTTCGACAAACCCCCTTATGCACAGGTCCGATCGGTCATCACCGAGGAAGCGCTGAGCATTGAGCCAGAATGGCAGGCGCTGGAGCGGAACGTGATCTTGCGATGCGTATATGATCCCGGCTTCGACGCCGACCGGCTTGCCGAGCTGAGCCTGTTTGCAAGGAAGGGCGAGCAGTCTCGCACATCGCCCGTACCGATGAAACTGATCTTGGTGGACTCGCACATCGCGCTCATCCCGTCCATGCGTTCCTACGGCCCAGGGCATGAGCTCCGTGCGTCCATCGTGCGGCACGCGCTACTCGTGGAGGCCCTGCAGTGGCTCTTCGAGGCAGTGTGGGACGCCGCTGTCCCGATCATGACATCGGTGAACAGCGAAAGCGATCCTCGTCGCCAGATGTTGATCTCCATGTTGATGACCGGCTCCACGGACTCTGCGATAGCGAATACGTTGAACATCAACGTGCGCTCGGTCCGGCGCTGGATAGCCGAACTCATGGACGAGCTGGGCGTGACAACGCGCCTGCAGCTAGGAGCGGCACTCATACGGTCAGACGGCCTTAGGGGCTCCGAGGACTAGTGTCGTGTCTCCTAAGTTCCTTTGCCGTTGGCGTCGTTCAGGTGCGTGCATCGCAAGGCCGACGAGGAAGGAATGCCGGGTCGTATGCCGACCGAAGAGAACGCCGCGAGGTGCGTGCCTGGGCGGCGCGAACAGTAAAGAGACTTAGGAGACACGACACTGGCTCCCAAAGCCACGCCCGCGGTCCTAAATGAACCGCGGGCGTCGCCCAGGGGGAGGAACTCCGGGCGGAACCTCGGGGAAAAGTTCCACACGGGCTGTGCTTGGTTGAACCACGCTCACTCGCAGCTCAACCACCGGGAACGTCAGGTATCCCGGCTTCCTTGCGGAAGATCTGGTGCTCGCTTTGCGTAAGACAAACACTATCGGACTTTGGATGCGATTTCACTATCCTTCCGGGCGCGATTTGATCGCTGCCCGTGAGGTCCGAAAGGTGCGGCGCCGATCTCGACCTGCTGGATCCGAGTAACCGGCCAGACGTGGTCTTCGATTCGGCGCCGCTATTTGGGTGTCGGTTTCCCGAACTGAAGGTTTAGAGGCTGTGGCCGCGATTCAGGCTGTGTCCCCGGTTGAGGCTATGTCCGCGATTCAGGCTATGTCCGCGGCTGAGGCTATGGCCCCGGTTGAGGCTATGTCCGCGAGTCGACTGCATGAGATGTTCCCTTCTTGATGTCTCACTCGTTGCCGGGTGAAGCCGGCTGGCGAGGATCCTGGACGCTGTCAAGAAGGACGCTATGCAGGCGCTATGAACAAGTCACGCGAAAAGGGCAGCAGGAACAGGACATGTCCTAAAGTGGACATGCCAAAGTCGCGTTAGGTGCTTCGCACTCTCCAACGCGTACGCCGTGAGAGTCGACCCACGACGCACATCCTTCGGTCCATGACCGGGGTGGCCACGGAATCGCCCCCATCGCAATGGTGACCGTCACCGATTTGCGCGCCGTCAATCGAACCCACGGAACAGGCTATCCGCCCCTGAGCGAGTTGGCCCATTCCGAAGTCAGCCTGAAACGTAGGACGGCATGCCGTCAAGAACTCTGCTCAAAATTCTCCCCCGATGGTCAGCAAAACCGAATGTAACCTGCCTGTGAGCATGCTGCAGGCGGTTGCAATGGATTCATCAAACCATCACAGCTACCAGAATGCGCTGCATTTTTGTGCGATCTTGTCAAGACCATTGTGAGGAGGCGTCATGTGCTGCACCTTTGTTCCGCCCTATCTGCTGCAGCGCGTCGCCTTGTGGGCCGGCACCCGACAAGCCTCCGCCTCCGGTAGGGAAACACTGCAGGTTGATCACCGGCTGCGGGCTCGACGGGAGTCACCACCGGGTCAGATGGCCGCTCCCCGCTTGCCTGGCATCAAAAAGCGCGTGGTGCACACTGCCAACAACACAGAGTTGCTGCCTGGGGAAGTTGTCAGAAGCAATGGCGATCCGCCGCTCGGCGATCCAGCAGTTGACGAGGCGTTTGACTCATCCGGCCAAGTTTGGGACCTGTTCGACAGCCAGTTCGGCCGGCAATCCATTGACGGACGTGGCGGCACGGTGTCCATCACCGTCCACTACGGGCGTGATTACGACAACGCCTTCTGGGACGGAACTCAGCTGGTTTTCGGCGATGGGGATGGGCTGATCTTTGACCGCTTCACCAAGCCAATGGACGTGATGGCGCATGAGTACACCCACGGTGTCACCCAGTTCACCGTCGGCTTGGCTTATCAAGATCAGGCGGGCGCCTTGAACGAGAGCATCAGCGATGTCTTTGCCTCGATGGCGAAACAGCACATGTTCGGCCAGACTGCGGCAGAAGCTGACTGGCTGATCGGGGCGGGACTCTTCATGCCGGGGATCAATGCCAAGGCACTCCGATCGCTCCGGGAGCCGGGCACGGCCTACGACGACCCCCAAATTGGCAGGGATTTGCAGGTCGGCGCCATGGCGGACTACGTCGTGACCGACACGGACAGCGGCGGTGTCCATATCAACTCTGGAATTCCCAACCGCGCTTTTGCTCTGACGGCGCTGGCCCTTGGCGGGCACAGCTGGGAGAAGGCCGGCCAGGTTTGGTACGACACCCTGGTCAACGGCCAACTGAGCGCACAGGCAGGCTTTGAGTCATTCGCGCAGGCGACTGTTGCCTCCGCTCGTCGCCTTTTCACGGATGACCCGTCCGTCGCAGAGAAGGTTCGGACAGCGTGGGTCGAGGTCGGCCTGCTCGCTGTGGGCGTTGATCTTGCCGCTGATCAGGCTGTGGGCACAGATGTGGCCCTGTCCGTGGGTTCGTCCGAGCCGCCCGGTTCCTACCCGGCCGACGCGACCGACCAGCCCGCGACTGTCGCGGTCCAGCGCAGTGGCGGGTTCGCCGGAACGACCAAGGTCGCGCAACTGGACCTCAACTCCGATCCCGAGGGCGCCGAGGTCCGACATCTGCTGATGCGTGTCGGCCCGCAGCCGATTACCTCCACCCGGCCGGCTCCCGATCGGTTCGTCTACACCGTCGAATATGGCGATTGGCGTTTCACGGTCGCAGAGCAGGACCTCACGCCAGAGTTGCGTCGGCTTGTGCAGGCCGTGCTGAACCGCGGGCACTAGAGTGACAAAGTGCCGTCGGGGAGAGCGCGCGAGCGAATCTATCCGCGCTCAGTCGGGGTGCTTGGGCACGGATTCCTGACCGAGCCGGTCCTGGAGCGGCTGTTGCGCGCCCTGCCGGAAACGACGCACATATCGACCTACGGCCGCGACCCTGACCTGCTGACCCAGCTCCAGCGGCTTGGGGCAGAACCCGCCGCAAGTCCTGCGGACCTGGCCGCGCGTAGCGAATACGTCCTCGTGCTGCTCCAGAAATTGGAGGAACTCGAGGACGATCTGAGTGGTCCGAGCGGGCTGCAGGCTGGGGTCCACAGCCCAACGATCCTTGTCATGGGAGCGATCTCCACTCCAGACGACCTCCGGAATCTCGCCAGCGAACTGGCCGACAAAACGGCCGGTCTGCTCCGCGTGGTCGACGCGCCGCTGAGCGGAACCCACAGAGCCGCTGCCCGTGGCGACCTTTCCATCGTCGTCGGCGCCACCCCAGGTCTATATCGGGACGCCCTGCCTGTACTGGAGCTGCTCGGAACCTGCGTACGCGTGGGCGGCGTGGGCAGCGCGCAGATTGCCAACGCTTGCGAGCAATACATCATCGCAGCTACCGCCATGGCGCTCAGCGAGGCTGCGGTGATCGCCGAGCGCGCTGGCCTTGACCTTGCTCGTGTACTGCACAGTTGGGAACTCTCGCTAGCAGGTAGCCGGGTGCTCGGAGCAGCCCGAGCCAAACTGCTCGATCGGGATTTCCAACCCGATCCCCCGGCTGCGGCTTCACTCGCTCCGCTCGAAGTCGCGGCTCAACAAGCATGGCGCACCGGCACTTCAGCGCGGCTGCTGGCGAACGTGCGAGAACTCTTTCAGCTGTTGGATCGAGCCGGTCTGAGCAGTCAGGATCTGACGTCCACCTACCAGTACCTAGCCGCACAACACCCCGAGCGCCGGGAGGCACAGGCTTAGCTGTCGCGACGCCGGGGTGTTGGCGAGTGTCAGGAAGGCGGGCCCGGGCGGGCAGCCACTGACACGCCTCGCCGGCCCGGGGTTCTGCTCTCAGGTGAGCTGAAGAATCACAATCACCAAAATGATGATGACGAGGACACCAATAATGGTTCCGATAATTCCTCGGTTCATGGGCAGGACCTCCTCTCCAGCCTTCGAGGTACCCGTGAGTCGCCGGCGTAAACACTGAAGCCCATCATCATGGCGTCCAGCCGAGCAGCGCCGCTCCGGCGCGCAGGCCGCCGAACAGGATGACAGCAGCAATCACCGGCAGCAGCAGCACGCGCCAGGGATGCCGGCGAATCCACACAACACCCAAGACCACCAAGACCACCCAAACTGCTATGAAGCCGATGACCGCCCACAAGGGAGCCATCAGGCCAGTGGCGAAGAACCAGATCGACATTGCCAGCAGCGCGGCGAGCGCCAGGCCACCCAGCACATAGCTGATGGTTGACGGCCTGGTCTGTGGTTCCCCGGCGGTTGTGGCCATGTGCCTACTCCTCCCACGGCAGTGGTTTTCCTTCGGCAACCGGGGCAACCGGAATCACCACGACCGGTCGAGCCTGACGATGGGCTAGGTGAGCCGCGACGGATCCAGTGAGGAACTGCTTGAGCCCAGCCCGTACGCCGCCGCGCCGACTGCCGACGATGATCATCTCGACATCCAGGATGTCGGCTAGCCGGGTCAGCGCATATGCGACGTCGCCTGCCAGCTCTCGAAACGACAACTCAAGAGAATCGTCGGCGACCGCTGTGCGGATCTGGGCCACCAGTCCTTGATCGAAATCTGTGTCCTTGAGTTCAGGGAGGTCTGGATCAAGCGGGAGCGAGGCCACGGAGCCATCGGGCAGCTCCTCCACCACATATCGCCCTGGATCGACGTGGGCACACACCAGCGCA
>DATHIJ010000438.1:0-2695 GCA_035489975.1 Propionibacteriaceae bacterium
CCAAGCGAGAGGAAGTCGAACTTGCCGACCAGATCCTTACCGTAGAGGAGACCAGGCTCGAGGAAAGCGGCTCCCTTACCCGATTTCTCGGCGGCCGTCCCAAGCAATTCGGACAGGTTGAATCCGAACTGGACCAGCACCAAGAACGTAATCACTACTGTGCCGATCATCAGCATCACAGCCTTGACGATCTGTACCCAGGTGGTGCCCTTCATCCCGCCAAAGGTGACGTAGATGATCATCAACACGCCGACCAAGACGATCACGATGTTCTTCAGAGCCGGGCTGGTGACCCCGAGGAGCAGACCCACGAGGGCTCCGGCGCCGACCATCTGGGCGAGCAGGTAGAAGATCGAGACGACGATCGTCGACGTGGCTGCCGCGCTGCGGACTGGCGTCTGGCGCATCCGGTACGCCAGCTGGTCGGCCATTGTGTACTTGCCGGAGTTGCGCAGCAGCTCCGCGATCAGCAGCAGGGCTACCAACCAAGCCACCAAGAATCCAATGGAATAGAGAAAGCCGTCGTAGCCGTAGAGGGCGATTGCGCCTGAGATGCCAAGGAATGACGCGGCGGACATGTAATCACCGCTCACCGCCAAACCGTTCTGGAAACCGCTGAAGGAGCGGCCGCCGGCGTAGTAGTCCGCAGCGGTCTTGCTGTGCCGCGACGCCCAGAAGGTGATGTAGAGGGTGAGCGCGACAACAGCGAGGAACAGGCTGATCGTCAGGGCGCGGTTGCCGGTCGCGAGCGGCACGAGCATCGCGGTGTTCATCGGCCGACCTCACTGTCAAACTCGTCCCGCAATTTCGACGCCAGCGGGTCCAGCGACTTTCTGGCGTGCCGGGCATAGAAGTAGGCGATGGTAAACGTTGAGACGAATTGCAGCAATCCCCACACCAACGCGACGTTGATGTTCGGGAGCACCTCGATGTTCATGAAGTCGCGAGCCCAGTTGTTGCAGACGATGTAGAGGATGTACCAGGTCATGAAGGCGATCGTCGCCGGGAACGCGAAGTTGCGATATCTACGATTTAGCTCCACAAAATCGCTCTCCTGAGCGATTGTGTTGTAAACCTCGTGGTCATGAGCGGGAAGTCGGTCGGCTTCTCCCGACCCATAGATGGGCGTATTGCGGTCAGCCATAAAAAACCTCCATTTCAGGGTCCTACTTGGGACCTACCCCAGAAGGGCGCGGTTACCACGTCGAAATAACCGGAGAGATAGCCCAGCGACTCGACTTGCCAGACGAAGTGCACACGAGCACGCGGACCGCTCGAGCAGCGAGAGTCAGGACCGGAGAAAGAGCAATACAGCTAGCACCCGCCGTGATTCGCTTCCGGTAGCCGGAATGCCGAGCTTGGTGAAGATCGTCGACACGTATTTCTCGGCCGCCCGCTGCGTGATCACCATCGACTCGGCAATGCCCGCGTTCGAGGCTCCGGTGGCCATCAGTTCCAACACTTCGCGTTCCCGCGGTGTCAGGGAATCCAATGGGTCCGAGCTGCGATGCCGCTTGAGCATGGTCGAAACGATGGTGGGATCCAGTGCGGAACCTCCATCTGCGACCCGGCGGAGGGCTGCGATGAACTCCTTGACCTCGCTCACCCGGTCCTTCAGCAGGTAGCCGACCCCTTCGGCCGAGTCGGCGAGCAGCCG
Organism: Propionibacteriaceae bacterium; assembly: GCA_035489975.1. GTDB lineage: Bacteria > Actinomycetota > Actinomycetes > Propionibacteriales > Propionibacteriaceae > Microlunatus. The sequence goes on from DATHIJ010000438.1 coordinate 1,658, forward strand.
CATCGCCAGTCCTACCTCGACGTACTGGGAAAGAACGAGGACACCGACCTCTGGATATTTCCGCCGAATGGTCAGCGCGGCCTGCATCCCTTCATCGGTATGGGTCGGAGGCATCCGGATGTCGACAACGACCGCATCCGGTGGGTCCACCGCGACGCGTCCCAGCAACTCATCGGCCGTCCCGCAACGGGCAGTGACTTCCATGCCCGCATCTGTCAGGAGCTGCGCGACACCCTCACGCAACAGCACGTTGTCCTCAGCGATGGCTACCCGCACGGGATCTCCGCTCGTACCCGGGTGCCGTGGCCGGCCGCGCTCCAGATTCTCAGCTGGCCATTCAGAGCCTCGACGCGATCAGCCAGCCCCCGTAATCCAGTGCCGCGTTCGGAGTCCGCGCCGCCGATCCCGTCATCGACGATTTCGACGATCAAGGTGTTGTCGGCCACTTTCACCTCCACGGTGACCTGGCTGGCCCGCGAATGCTTTGCCGCGTTTGTGAGGCTTTCGGAAACGACGTAATAGGCAGCGACTTCCAGGTGTTCCGGAAGCCGCGGCAGCCCGTCGGTCTTCAACTGCACCTCAAGCGGCGTGCCGGCCACCAATGACTCGAGGGCGATGGCGAGACCGTGTCCGCTCACGACGGCGGGATGCAGGCCGCGGGCCACGTCCCGCAGTTCGTCCAGCGACTGGGCGACCTCGCTGCGTGCTCGCTTCAGCCTGGTTTGGGTAGCCGGGTCATTGCTCGCGTGCTCAGCGAGTAGGCCGAGTTCAAGTGCCAGGGCTACCAGGCGCTGCTGCGCACCGTCGTGAAGGTTGCGTTCCAGGCGGCGGCGTTCGTTCTGGTGCGCTTCGACCACGCGGGTACGGGAGCCGTGCAGTTCCTGCAACCGAGCGCGGAGTTCCGCCTCCAGCCGCCCATTCTCTAAGGCGATGGCGGCCGCCGCGCTGACGGCCTCCAGCAGCTCCGGTTCTTCGCCAAGCGCAGCGTCGTACACCAATGCCGCCACAGTCTCGCCGTTCTGCTTGACAAGCGTCACC
>DATHIJ010000439.1:0-2410 GCA_035489975.1 Propionibacteriaceae bacterium
TCTGACCAAGATCTATTTGGGCAAGCGTCAGAGCATGCTGGGCTCGCTGGCCGCCATCTCCGTCGTGAATCGCGCGACAGCTCGAAGCTTGTTTGCGACATCGAGAGCTGCGACTTTGTACGCCTCTGACAGGGTCGGATAGTTCAAGACTGTGTCGACGAGATAGTCGACCGTGCCACCGCAGCCCATGATCGCTTGGCCGATGTGTACCAGTTCGGTGGCGTTACTGCCGAAGACGTGTACGCCCAAGATCTCCCGGGTGTCGGAATGCACGATCAGCTTCAACATGCCATAGGAGTCCCCAATGATCTGGCCGCGCGCCAGCTCGCGATAGCGGGAGATGCCGACCTCGAATGGAACCGACTCACGAGTCAGCTCTCCTTCAGTCTTACCGCAGAACGAGATCTCCGGAATGGTGTAGATTCCGATCGGCTGCAGACTTCGGAGCTCGTTGGCTGGCTCATTAAAGGCGTGTGCCGCGGCAAGGCGGCCCTGGTCCAGCGAGGTTGAGGCCAGGGCAGGAAAGCCGATCACATCACCGACCGCGTAGATATGCGGCACCTCGGTCTGATAGTTCGAGTTCACCACTAGCCGTCCCCGGTTGTCGGTCGTGAGCCCTGCGAGGTCGAGGTTCAAGTTCGCCGTGTTGCCTTGCCGACCTGCGGAGTGCATGACGACCTCGGCAGCGATCTTCTTCCCGGAAGCGAGCGTCGTGATCGTGCCACGTCCGGAACTCTCCACCGAGGAGACCTCCTCACCGAAACGGAAGGACATGGTGTGATCACGTAGGTGGAACTTCAAGGATTCAACGATTTCGGGATCGCAGAAGTCGAGCATGTTGTCACGCTTCTCCACCAGCGTGACCCGGCTGCCTAACGCAGCGAACATCGAGGCATACTCCACGCCGATGACGCCGGCGCCGACGACCACCAAGGAGCCCGGCACGGTGTCCAACGTGAGGATCTGATCCGAATCGAGGACACGCAGGCTGTCGAAGTCGACGTTCGACGGATGGGCCGGCATGGTACCGGTCGCGATGACGACGTAGTTCGCAGTCAGGGTGCGGAGTGCTCCCACGCCTTCGATCTCGACGGTGAGCGTGTGCGGGTCAAGGAAGCTCGCCTGACCCGGTACCAGTTCGATGTGGTTACGCATCAGCTGCGAACGGATGACCTCTGTCTCGCGACCTACCACGTGCTGCAGTCGTGCCAACAGGTCGGAGATAGTGATCTCCTCCTTGACCCGGTAGCTGGCCCCGTAGAGATCACGCAGCTGCATGCCAGTCAGGTAGAGGACCGCCTCACGCAACGTCTTGGACGGGATGGTGCCAGTGTTGACGCAGACGCCCCCGATCATCGACTTGCTGTCGATGACGCACACCTTGTAACCGAGCTTGGCCGCCATGATCGCTGCTTTTTGGCCGCCAGGACCCGAACCAATCACCGCTAGGTCGAAATCGTACGTGTGCTCCATAGCGCAAGCGTGCCAGAGGATGGAGAGGTCCGCCAGGTAGGCCTGTCTAGCGGCTGCCAGCGGCGGGCGTGTGGAGTGGACCGCTCACGGCACTCAAAACTGCCCGGAGAGTCGGCGAAGCGCCTGTAGCGCTACCTGCCGATCAGTGGTCTGCCACATATCGGGCATGGAAACTTTGAGAAAAGCACCGTAGCGCGCAGTGACCAGGCGCGGATCAAGCACCGCCACCACTCCCCTGTCGCTCAGGCGACGAATCAATCGACCGGAGCCTTGCGCCAACAGCAGGGCGGCGTGGCTTGCGGCAACTTTCATGAATCCATTGCCACCCGCCTCGGCGACCGCGCGCTGGCGAGCCACGGTCAGCGGCTCATCCGGCCGAGGGAAGGGAATCCGATCGATGATCACAAGCTGGCAGGTGGCACCCGGAACGTCGACTCCCTGCCAGAGCGACAGCGTGCCGAACAGGCTCGCCTTTTCATCTTGGATGAACCGTCTGGTGAGTTCAGGCAACTGGGCATCACCCTGGCACAAGATCGTCAGCGCTGGCAGTCGCTTCCGGGCGTAGACGGCTGCCACCTCGGCGGCCCGGCGAGACGAGAAGAGTCCAAGCGCTCGACCGTCGGAAGCATCCAGCAGTTCCGCGATTTCCCCCAGCAATGCATCAGACAACCCATCACGACCAGGGGGAGGCAGCGATCGGGCAATATACAAAATGCCTTGGCGGCGATACTCAAACGGTGAGCCGACGTCGAGGCCACGCCAGGGAACGGCCTCGTGCTCTGCCTCGCTGACTGGACTGTCCGGTCCATCAGCTGGATGCACCGGGTTGAGGCGTTCGTCCTCCTTCAGCCCGACGCTAGCCGCGATCGGAGTAAAGTCACCGCCCAGCTTGAGTGTCGCTGAGGTGAGCACAGTTGTGCGCTCACCGAAGACGCGG
>DATHIJ010000440.1:0-4643 GCA_035489975.1 Propionibacteriaceae bacterium
ACCCGACCGGAACCTCCGACCCGAGGGCCCTGTGCCGCCGCCTATGCGGGCGGCGGCCCACGCCTTCGAGGGACCTTCAGACCGTCCAGGTCTGCATGATCAGCGCACCGCTACGGCGAGCTGTCAACACCGCGTCGAGCACGTCGAGCGGGTTGATCGGCTTGACGCCTTCCATCATGTCGATCTCGCGCATGCCGTAGAGAGCAGCGGCGGAGAACCGGCATGCGTATACGTGGCCGCCCTCATTCATGAAGGTCTGCAGCTGCTTGTTGTATTGGAGTGCGCCGGGAAACGCCTCGTCGCCGACCTTGGGGTAGCCGCGGGCGGCCGATGCCATCAACGAGCCGGGACCGTAGAGCACCAAGTGGGTGTCGAAGCCCTTCCGGTTGATTCGGGTTGCCGTGAGCATGTTGACCAGGCCTACTGAGCCCTCGAAAGGCACGGTATGCATGAGGATAAAGGCCTGTTCCCCCGGTTCCGCTTGGATGTCCTCGAAGACCTTGTCCTCGTAGTCGACGATCGCGTCACCCTTGCTGACGCGCTCACCCACGATCTGTGCCATGGCCAGACTTCCTCTCTCCTTGGGTTGAACTTCTCGAAACATAGGACTGCACGGCCGAGCCGTGCGGTTGTGGAGGTGGGGCCCACTGCCGACGATGACTTCCAGGCATGGCCCGCATCACCTTGTGCCGTAACGCCCACGGCAGCGCGCGGTAGACCGGTGCGAAGATGCGCAGCCAGAAGAGCTCGCGCAGTCCGTAGGGTGACCTGGGTTCGCGGGCGCCGTGCTGCCGGGCGACGCGCTCCTGCGCCGCGATCAGCAAGTAGTGCTCGGAGTTGCGCCGAAGCCACTGAGAGAAGGATGTGAGCCGCAGGGAGAACGACATCTCAGTTCTTCGATACGGCGTCCAGGCCGCTCTGGGCGGCCACCACGATGGGCTCGTTGAGAGCCCCGATCGCCGGGGAGTAGACGTTCTCCATCCGCGCTAGATCGTGCAAGGTGAACCCGAACTTGACCGCCATCGCGAGGAAATCGGCACGCTCCTTGATGCCCTCGCCGCCGACCATCTGGGCGCCGAGGAGCCGAAGGCTGCCGGGCTGCGCCAGCAGCTTGACCTTCACCGGTTTGACTCCGGGGTAGTAGCGGGCTCGTGAGATGCCCTGAGCGGTCCCGACGACGTAAGGAATTCCGAGCGCAGTAGCGGTCGTCTCACCAAAAGATGCTCCCCCGATGATCCACTTCCCGGCCGCGGTGCCCCACGGCACGTAGACCGCGCTGTAGGTCCGCTGACCGCCGCCGGCGTTGACCCCGGCCGTCTTGCCCTGGGCGTAGGCATGGCTGCCCGTCAAGCCTTGCAGAGGTACGCGGGTCAGCCCGTGCGGAATCTCGGCGCAGTCTCCGGCTGCGAAGACGCCGGGCACCGATGTCGCCATTCGCTCGTCAACGATGATGCCGCCGGTCGATCCGGTCTTGAGACCGGCGGCGACGGCGAGTGCTGTATTTGGCTCCTTGTGAGTGCAGACCACGGCCAAGTCGGCCTTGATCTCGCCATCGGAGGTTTGCACCGCGGCTAGCTGCCCGTCACCGATGAACGCCTTGAGGGTCGTGTTGAAATGCGTGATGACACCGAGCTCGCGCCACGACTCCTCCACGGGGGCCATGATGTCCGGGTCGGCCACTTCCGACATCGGCCACGGGCTCGGGTCCACCAGATGTGTCTCGATGCCTCGGTGCGCGAGCGCCGTGACCATCTCGACACCGAGGGGCGTGGCCTGCACGACCACCGCGGATTTGACCGTATCCAGGACTTTGTCCCACTCCATGGCTTCACGGATGTTCTTGACGTAGTAGAGGCCGCCGAGGTCGCCGCCCGGGACGCCCGGATCGGCGTAGTTGAAGCCGGTGGCCAGCACGAGCGTGTCCCACGCGACCTCGCCCTCGCTAGCGACCTGAACGACCTTGCGCTTCACATCGACACTGGTGACGTCGGTGTTGTAGTGCACATCGATACCGGCGTCGACGTAGGCCTGCTTGGAGGCAAGAAACAGCTTTTCGAAGGTCTCGATCTCGCGGCCGTGCACGTAGGGGATCCCACACGGGCTGTAGGCCACGTCGTCGAAGCCAGTGTAGACGACCACCTCGGCTTTTGGATCGGCCGCCTTGACGCCGCCCGCCGCGCCCATCCCGCCTGCGCCACCACCGACGATTACGATCTTGCGAGCCACTACGAGCCTCCGTCTGCACGTGGAGGACCTGAAAGTCGCCCACCATGGTTGACTTTCGTTTACTATATTGCATGCCACCGGACCGTCAAGGGAAGCAAGATCATGGCCATCACCAAACACAGTCCCGCTAGCTCGGTCCGCATCGAGGAGCACGTGGACGGGATCGTCAGCTCCATCGGACCGAAGGTAAAGAAGCTGCGGCAGGAGCAGCGCCTGTCGCTGCAGCAGCTGGCGATCAAGGCAGAAGTTTCCGCGGCAGCCATCCACAAGATCGAACGCAACGACATGGTGCCGACGATCACAACCCTGCTAAAGATCGCGACCGCGCTGGATCGCGCGGTCACCTACTTCGTCGAGGATGAGGGCAATCCCGAGCCGGTCGCGTTCACACCGGCTGGGGATCGCCCCGCTGTCTTCACTCCGCACGAGGGCCTGACGCTGGAGGGGGTATCGGGGCCGTATGCCCCCTTCCGCAGCGCGGCCGCGGTGGCCACCGTCTCGCCAGGCGCGAACAGTGGGTCCAAGCCGCTCGTCCATGCGGGAGAGGAGCTGGTCTTCACTCTCGAAGGCAGGCTGGTGTTCGAGATCGCCGGGGTACGCCACGAGGTCGAGGCCGGAGACGCGCTGCATTTCATGGGCGACCAACCCCATCACTGGGCGAATGAAGAAAAGAAGCCCGCTCGCGCTCTCTGGGTCGCGCTCAGAGACTCCTGACATCTTGGGGGGCGTCTCCTCTGCTGGGCCGGTGGTAGTCGGCCTGATCGATGGGCGCCGCCAACGGTCACGCCTTCTCGCCGTACAACTGCTCGAAGTTCTGGTAGAGGATTCGCTGCTTCAGCTCGTCGCTGACGGGGGCGCCGTTGATCTTCCAGTACTCGCTCCAGAAGTCGCTCCACGGCTCGTCGGATGCGAAGAGGACGCGATCCTCGCCCACGCCGCGTCGCTCTATCTCCGTCATCAGCCAACGCGCACCGAAGCCGATCGTCCAGGTGGTGTCGCAGTAGACCCGGTAGCCCTCCTCGACCCAGTCCAGGAACTGCGGGACCAGCTTGATGTGTCCGCTGACGCCGCCGCCGAAGTGGACGAGGTAGATCTTGATCCGCTTCCCGTACTTCTCGACGAGCGGGATGAAGTTATTGATGTCAGACGTGCCGCCGGCGCTCGTGTGGAAGTGGAATGTTAGGTCGTGCTCATCGACAGCGGCGATGCAAGCCTCCGCGATCTCTTTGGTCTCGTCGTCCCAGGTGTTGGGGTCGGGGTTCCCGCCGAGCAGGAAGGTCGTCTTGAGAGCGACGATCCCCGCTTCACCGGCGCGCTCCAAAGACTTCAGGGTCATCTGCTTGTTCTGCGGTAGGAACGAGACCCACAGCCCTCCGACCAGCCTGTCATTATTCTGGACCGAGTCGAGCACCAGGTCGTTGAGCGAGAATGGCTGACTCTGGACGGGGATCCCGTAGTTCGGAAGGATCAATCCGCGCTCGACCCCGAGACCATCGAGATGGCCGAGGTACGCACCTGCGTCGGCGAACTCATAGACGGTCGGCTTGACGGGCTCCTTCAGGTTGTAGAACGCCCACGCATCCATCTCGCCAATGTGGCTGTGTGCATCGATGACCCTGCCCTTGACCTTCTCCGGTGCTGCCATGACCGATCCCTTCTAACACGTCTACTATGCGATGGATATGCATCGGATAGTAGACCCATGACCACCGGCTGTTGAACCCCATGAATCGTGTCATGCGTTGAGTGATCGGCGGTGCCGCCGGCGCCCTTGCCGGCCTGCTGTTCGTCGCTGTCTCCATCAACCTCGACCGGATCATTGAAGAGAAAGGCCTGCCGCGCCGCGCAGCTCAGACCCACGATCATCGTCGAGCTGCTTGGCGCTCGGCGTCGTCGGCGCTGTCTGGAACGTGTGGGTGCTGCTCATCGAGATCTTGCGTTAGCTCTGGGACACCATGCGACTCCTTGAGCTACGTTCCGTGGCGCATCCGCCTCGGCGGCGACCCCATCCGATCTCGAGGATGTCGACTGTCCACGGTTGTCGTGAGAAGCCATCGTTGGTCAGGCACCGCGATCGAGGCTCGATGGTGTTCGTTCCAGAGTCGAAGGTCTGGGGCTGGAAGATCTGGGACCGGCGGACGGGCCACCCCAGGGCACCGGAGCGTATGCCGCGTGCCCTTAGACCTGGCTGGAAAGTGTCCCTGTCGGTGATTGTCGGGTCCGGCACGACATTCCCATGGCCACGATCGAGAGTCCCGGCACGATCACGCACCTCTGGCTCACCAGGCATCGACTGCTGGCGGACTCTAGTGCAGCGGGCGTACTGGGACCGCTGACGTCCGACACATGCCCGTGCAAAGCTTGTACAGCAGGGAAGATCAGATCAAGGCGGCTCGAGGCGCACTCTCCATTTGCCT
>DATHIJ010000441.1:0-3815 GCA_035489975.1 Propionibacteriaceae bacterium
CCGACTGGGCCGGACGGCTGGACGCGCTGGCGTACCAGCCGCCGACCGAGGAGGGAGCACGACCCGACGGCAGGATCCGTCTGACCTACTGAGCCGCCTCGGGGAATCGAACCCCGGACCTACGCATTACGAGTGCGTCGCTCTGCCATCTGAGCTAAGGCGGCGGGTGCATTGTGCCGGACTGGCCAGGCACGATTGCCAACTATATCCAGCGGCATAACGCATGGCGAAGCCCAAATGGTCTGCCTCGATCAACACCGAGTTCCATCGCGCGGTATCTGATTTCGGACCAGGTACCCATCGACCAGCGCCTTGACGCAATCATTCTGCCCGTACGCCAGGTGGCCTTCACCATCGAATGTCACCAGCACCGCCGTACTGAGCTCTTTTGCCATGGACTTCGCGTATTCGTACGGCGTCGCCGGGTCGCCGGTAGTACCAATAACGACGATCGGCGGCGCTCCCGCGGCATCGATCTCGGGTTGCGGGGTCGCGGACTTGACCGGCCACAGCGGACACACCAGATCGGGACCATTCAAAGGACCCAAGATGGGCGCCTCCCGAGAGTCCTCAGTCAGCCGCTTCTCTGCCGCGCGGACGCTATTTTCCTGGCTGTCGAGGCAGCGGATCGCAGGGAATGCGTACATGAGCTGGCCATAGGTGCCGTCCCGGTCGCGGCGATCCGCGGCGTCTGCCAGCTGCAGCAGCCTGCCACCATCCCCATCGAAGATCGCGGTTGTGAGCGAATCCCGCAAGTCCGGCCAGCTGTTGGTCCCGCCGTACATGGCGTAGAAGACGGCCTCCACACCTTGCTGCTGACTGAGCGTGCGCCCATCAGCCACGGCCAGCGGCTCCTGGTCGAGCCGACCAAGGAACTCTTTGATCTTGGACAGCACGACGTCACGTTCCGCGCCCAGCCGGCAATCCTCGCCTGCACACCATGCTGCGAAGTGGTGAAGCGCGCGCTCGAAACCGTCGATCTGATCAATCTTGGCCTTCGAGTTGATGTTGATCGCCCCATCGAGCACCATCCGGCCAACTCGCAGCGGGAACATTTCGGCATAGAGCGCGCCGATCTTTGTGCCGTACGACGATCCGAAGTAGTTGATCTTGGGATCTCCGACCAAGCCGCGCAGTAGATCAAGATCACGTACTGTCTCCAAGGTCGAAATGTGTTCCAGCAGAGGGCCAGACCGACGCAGACAGGATTGGCCGAACTTCATCTGTTCGTCGATCCTGGCCTGCCACTCGCCGGCGTCATCGGGTGAGCTGTCCATCGAGAGGTAGCGCTCAAGATCGGCCCGGCCGAAGCAGGTCACCGGCGTCGAACGCCCCACCCCTCGTGGGTCCCAGCCGACGATGTCATAGCGCTCCAGGCCTGCCGCATTGAAGTAGCCGACGTAGCCCACTCCGGAGCCGCCGGGACCGCCAGGATTGATGATCAGGCTGCCGAGTTTATTGTCGCCGGGAGCGGGACGCTTGGCCAACGCCAGCGTGATGGCAGTCCCGTCAGGGTCGGCGTAATCCAGCGGCACGAGCATCGTGCTGCACCAGAAGCCGTGACCACACGGCTTCCACTCGAGCTGCTGCCTCACGTAGCGCGAAAGTCCAGTTCCCGGCGGTGGTTTGGTGAAGCCGGCCGGTTTGACTTTGGGAATGGGCTGCAGTGGCCGCCCGTCTTTTGGCAGCTGAGGACTCGACGAAGCATTCGGGGATGGCACCGTCACCGATGACGGCTGACCCGATGGCGTCGGGGGGTCAGCCGAACACGCACCCAGTGCCGCCAGCAACGCCACCGTGATGCCCAACACACGCAACCGGTGAGCCGCCCCTGGCATACCAGAGAGCCTACGCGTTTGTTATCTGGCCAGCTTGCCTGCATGATCAGCAAGAACTGGGAGCAGACGACCGAGCGCAGGAGCTTCAGGACTCCCCGTCATCGGACCGCCGCCGCCTGGTCCGTCCCTTGCGCTGCGGAACCTGTACCTGCGCCGGAGCGCCGCGCGATGCGTAGAGCTGGCGAGCACCGCAGGCAGCGGCAAGCGAGCAACTCCTGGTAGCACCGCTGGCGCTCATCCGAACGACAACTGAGTCCGCCGGCACTTGGTGGCCGATCACCACGCCATCCCCATCTTCCAGGGCCACCTGCTCTCCTACCGCTGGAGCGGTACGCGCGAACTCCGCGTACAGCGGGTGCTCATACTTCAGGCAACACATGAGCCGTCCGCAAGCGCCCGAGATCTTCAGCGGGTTAGGCGGGAGATCCTGCATCTTCGCGATCCGCAGGCTGACCGGCTCAAAGTCCTTGAGGAAAGTGGCGCAACACAGATCGCGGCCGCAGTTGCCAAGGCCGCCGACAAGTCGGGCTGCATCTCGCGAGCCGATCTGCCGCAGGTCGATCCGGGCCTGCAGGCTGCGAGCCAGCTCGCCCACCAAAGCCCGGAAGTCGACCCGATGCGGGGCATTGAAGTAGATGACCACAAGCTTGTCGAAATCGATACCGGAATCGATGAAGTCGACGGCGACCACCTTCATCGGAAGGTCATTCTTCTTGATCAACTTCTTAGCGACCAGCTTTGCCTCGGCGCGCCGCCGCCGGTTCACCGCATCACGCTCGAGGTGCTCAGCAGTGGCCAGACCGGCGCACACGGGCAGCCCCTCGAACCCTTCGTCATCGACCCACTCTGGCGCCCACACGCACTCCGCGACCTCCGGGCCGGACTCCGTGGGCACCAGAACTCGATCACCCACGCTGTACTCGTCGTCGCCCGGATCGAGGTAGTACAAGCGGCCGTACCGTTCGAACGAGACGGCCATGACCTTCCCCATGACGACAGCCTAAGACGGGAGCATCTCGACTGGGCGGCAGTCCCGCAGACATCGAGCTGTTCAGATAAGCCGACCTAGTGACCCTCGGTCACTGAAGACCGGAAGCCCGGCAGATGCGGGTCTGCCGGGCTTCCTCGGGTGGGCTTACTGGGGGGCAGGGTCCCACCCGCGCCAGTCGGGTCTATTTGATCTTGATAACCTGGCCAATGAAGATCAAGTTTGGGTTCTTGATCGTCTTCTTGTTCAGTTTCCACAAACCCTTCCAGCCGCCCTTCACGTGGTGACGCTTGGCGATCTTGCTAAGCGTGTCGCCCCGCTTCACGCGAACGGTCTTACCACTGGCACTAGCACTGTACTTCTTTGGAGCCGCCTTCTTGGCGATCTTCTTCGTCGAGTCGTTCGCCTTCTTGGTTGTGGACGCTCCAGGATTGGTCGCCGGCGTCGCGCCCTTGGACGCTTTGCCGTTCGCCTTGGTCAGTCCCGCTCGCCGGCTGCAGGTCGGCCAGGCCCCCGGACCTTGGCCTGCTAGCACCCGACGAGCGATCGCGATCTGCTCCGCCTTGGTTGCCCGGTGGGCCTGGCTGGCATACGTTCTCCCGCCGTGTGCCTTCCAGGTACCCGCAGCGAACTGCAGGCCACCGTAGTAACCGTTACCGGTGTTGATCTTCCAGTTGCCCCCGCTCTCGCACTTGGCGACGCGGTCCCACACGCTCGTCGTTGCTGCCTCGGCAGATGCGGCGCCAGCAAGCCCAATCCCACAGGAGAGAGCAAGCGCAGCGCCCGCGCCGACGGCACGCTTGATGAAGGTGGATGTCAACGTAGGAATCGAATCCTTCCCCGAGTACGCCTGTGGGCACCTGGTTCGGGCGTCATAGGCCCGGCGCTCACGCGGTGCACAAGATGCACAAGATGCACCGCTGTGAGCGCTTCACCCCCGGGACTCTCTCGTTCCTGACGTGAGAGAGATCCGTTGGTTCCTCCACCTC
>DATHIJ010000442.1:0-3515 GCA_035489975.1 Propionibacteriaceae bacterium
AGAGGCAGCGTGGTACCGATGCCATCGGTGCTCCGCAGGTCGACATCTAGGCGAGAGGCGATCGCTGAGCGGCGCGGCACCATGAAGACATCGGAGTAGGTCAAGTCGTACGGCGGCAGTTCCTGGAGAAATCGCACTTGCACATTCTCACCGGCGCGGCGGAGTTTGCCTATTCGCCGCCCGCGAAATCACCGATCCCATACGAGCCGGCTCAGTCGCAGAACGCCCGGCTCCTCGGCCCGCCGGCGATGAGGGCTGTGCCCGATAGGGCTCGCCTGGATCGTGCAGCGAACCAGGCGTCCCGGGTCCAGCCGGACCTTTGTCTTCGTGTTTCGGTGCCTAGGGATTGCTGCTGGGAGCCGTCTCCGGTTCCGTAGCGGTGGCCTGGGCTTCGGGTGTTGGTGCGGTCGTCGTTTCTGTGGGCTCCGACGTGGCAGGTTCGCTCGCCTCGGCGGTAGGCGTCTCCTCACTGGCAGCCGCCGATGGTTCCTTCGTCGGCTTATCCGACGGCGACTCCTTCTTGGAGTCCGACTCCTGGCCCGTGTCACGCGTGCGAACCTGCTGAATCGTGGTTCCTTCCTCACCAGAAAGGGCATTGCCCGTAGCCAGCTCGAAGGCAGTCAATGAGACGGCTGCGATGCCGAAAGCGGCCAGGGCCGCGACCAAGACCCGCTTCCAATTCAGCTTGCGGCGGCCCGACGATGAGTCGACGGATTCCGGTGCCACCAGGTGGCTGCGCTGGCCTGCAACATGACCTTCCCGGTCTTCCAGAATCTCCATCACAGTGGGCTCTTCCACTTCATTGGGCTGCCCAGTCCAGAAGACGGTCTTCACCTTGTCATGGGTACGACGGAGGGAGGCCGTATACAGCGACCCGGCGACTGCCGCAATGATGCTCGCCAGTGCGGCGCCGACTATGGTGCCTGCCACGCTCAGTCGGGAGCCCAACGCGGCCGCAGTCATGGCGGCGAGTGCGCCGCCGACGATCTGGGTCGCAGAGAGGTCGAGCTGCTTAGCTTTGGACTGCTTGGTGCCTGCCTCCGCGTTGGTATCGGATTCGGTTGGTGTCGTCAGCTTGTGGTTTCCGCTCATGTCCTCATTGCGTCTACTCGGGCGGCATGACCGCGGGCGGTCTCGTCCAGACGCGTTAACGCCTGCTTGTTCCGGATCGTTGTCAGGTTTTGCGAAGAGTGACCAATCCCACACTGCCTGCTTGAAGCGCCGTTATGACAGCGCCCCACGACCGTAGGGGAGCACGTGGGGCGCAGTGGAAGCAGCCTTCCTACTTGGCCAGGTGGTGTTCTTCCTCCGGCTCGGCCTCGATCGCATGATGCTCGCCGTCTCCGTCTTCGAGGGCCATCGCGTGCATGTGGTGATGTGCAGCCTCTTCGATCTCGGCGCGGGTAGGCCGGCGCAGGGTATCGATGAAGTAGAAGCGGGTCGCCTGACGACGGCGCTGCTCGCGCTTGATCTCCTTGACCGAGAACCCGTCGGTGTCGGTTGCCGGCAGTAATGCGGGAGGGTCCTCATGCTGAGTCAGCGCGAACGCCTCACCCTCGCTGATCGGCCGGTGACGCTCGGCGTACTTACCCGAAGGAGCGCGATCGATAATGCCGGACTCGGCGCCGTGCAGCATCCGGTCACGGTCGGAGCGCTGCAATCCGATGCAAATCCGCTTGGTCACCAGGAATGCGATCACCGGTCCCACGAATACGCCCACCCGCAGGACGTTGGTCACTGCATTCAGGGATACGTCGAACTGAGTCGCGACAAGGTCGTTGCCACCGCCGATCATCAGCAACGCGTAGCCGGTGATCGCCGCCACCCCGAAGGCTGTGCGGGTCGGAGCATTGCGGGGACGGTCGAGGATGTGATGCTCGCGCTTGTCGCCAGTGACCCAGGCTTCGATGAACGGGTAGATCGCCATCAGGCCGAAGAACAGACCCATCAGCCCGAGACCGGGTATTGCGACGTTCCACGACCATGTCGTCGATCCAATATGCCATTCCCAGTTCGGCATGATGCGAATGCCGCCTTCGACGAATCCCATATACCAGTCGGGCTGCGAGCCGGCTGTCACCTCGGCCGGGTTGTAAGGTCCGAACACCCAAACTGGGTTGATCTGCATCGTCGCGCCCATCAGCGTGAGGACACCGAAGACGATCAGGAAGAATCCACCGGCCTTGGCGGCGTAAACCGGGAAGACCGGGTAACCAATGACGTTGCCCTCGGTCTTCCCCGGGCCGGGGAACTGGGTGTGCTTGTGGTAAAACACCAGGGCTAGATGAGCTGCGACCAACCCCAGGAGCAAGGCAGGCACCAGCAAGATATGCACCATGTACAGCCGAGGGACGATGAGCTCGCCCGGGAACTCACCGGCGAAGGTGAAGAACTCAGCCCAGGTTCCAATTATCGGGATCGCCCGGATAAGACCGTCGACGAATCGCAGGCCAGTGCCCGAGAGCAGGTCGTCCGGTAGTGAGTAGCCGGTGAAGCCGTTGATTATGCCAAGTGTCAACAGGCCCACGCCGATCAGCCAGTTGATCTCACGCGGCTTGCGGAACGCGCCGGTAAAGAAAATGCGGAGGCTATGGGTCAGCATTGCGGCGACGAAGACCGCTGCTGCCCAGTGGTGCATCTGCCGCAGCAGCAGACCGCCGCGAATGTCGAACGACAGGCTCAGAGTGGACGCGTACGCCTCCGACATCTGGATCCCACGCAGCAGCTCGTAGGTGCCCTCGTACTCGATCTCGGCCATCGACGGCTTGAACCAGATGGTCAGGAAGATTCCGCTCAGGATCAGAACGATGAATGAGTACAGCGCAATCTCACCGAGCAGGAACGACCAGTGATCAGGGAAGACCTTGCGGAAGTACGGGCGGATCAGTCCAGCAGTGCCGGTCCGATCATCGAGCCACTTGGTCGGTCCGGAGGCGAGCTTGAAGACGGGGCCGAGCTCTTTCTTCGGAGTCTGGGCCTGAACCGCGCTCTCGTCAGGCACGGTGGCGGCTGGCTGGGCCATCAGTTATCGCCTACCTCGAAATCATTACGCGAATCACGCTCAAAATAGCTCGGTCCGGGCGGGACGAGGAAATCACGCTGGGCGATGATGTAGCCCTCAGCGTCCAGGGCGATCGGCAGCTGCGGAAGCGCACGCTTTGCCGGGCCGAAGACCACCACTCCCGAGTTGCCCAAGTCGAAAGTCGATTGGTGACACGGGCACAGCAGGTGGTGGGTCTGTTGCTCCCACAGGCTGATCGGGCAGCCAACGTGCGTGCAGATCTTCGAATAGCACAGAATGCCGCCGATCTGCCAGTCCTGGCGTGACGGCGGGATCGTGATGGTGTTGGGATCCATCCGGACCACGATGACCGCCGCCTTGGCCTTCTCAATCTGGTATTCGGAACCGTGGAGCTCTTGGAGGTTTGCAGGCTCGGCGTTGATCAGCTGTCCGACTTCGATGTCCTCCGGCTTGAACGGTTCGAAAGTGACGTCCTGAACGACGCGAACGCCCG
>DATHIJ010000443.1:0-2599 GCA_035489975.1 Propionibacteriaceae bacterium
AGCGACACACGACAGGTGACGACGTTCACACAGTCGTCACAACTGGTTCGCCGGCACTTGGGCTTGCCGGTAAGGTTCCGCGCGGAGGATTCGCCTAGAGGCCTATGGCGCTCGCTTGGAAAGCGGGTTGGGTGCAAGCCCTCGCGGGTTCGAATCCCGCATCCTCCGCCGGGTGAAAAATGGACTCTGACCTGCGGAAACGCCGTTCGATCAGATCGGCCCGGAACACCGTCGCATCAGATATCAAGGCCGCTAGTCTCAGTTCTGGTCTCAGTTTCCGGCCGCCGATTTGCGCGAAAACACGGCCCTCCGACGTCCAGGGGCGTTCGCCGGCGTTCGCCGACGTGCGCCTCGCCCAATCAACCCGCTGCGAAAGCGAGTTGGGGTGCGCGGCGCTCGTATATCGGTAGCCGGACTTGCTCGGATCAGCGACCGCTATGCCCGACAGTCCGCCGATACCTCGGACAGCTCCTTGGCTCCGGGCTGTTGTCGATCCGCTGCGACACGGCTCCGCAAATCTCGGGGGTGGCCCATCGCATGCTCCTGGCTCGCGCGAGTGGCCCGTCGGAGCTGGCTCGTACGATTGCACTGCTTCGCACCATGCGACAGCTGCGGATGTGCGCGTCATAACGGGTGAGGCAAGTCTGGTCTTCACCATCTACAGCCGGACATGCGACGATCTAGCGAAGTTCGAACCCGCCCTCGGTCAGAGCTCCCGGCGTGCACCCGCTGGAGACGATGGTCCACCTCCGCACACACAAACGCATGGGCTGCTGATCGGACCTGACGGGCAATCACCGGCGAAGCGATTGGTCCAGACATCTTCCAAGACTGAATAAGTAGCCACAACGCGGCAACATGACGAGCGGCCTACTTGGCAGCCACGTCTCGGATGACGGTCTGACGGGGCACCGCGCTCCCCTGAGCGATGCGGTAGACCCTTGCTATGCCCGCTGATGTGCCTGTGCTACTGGTATTGGACCTCGCCGGAACGTTCGCGTTCGCGTTGAACGGTGCGTTGACCGCGGTCCGTACTGCGCACCTGGACATCGTCGGTGTCATCACCCTCGGCATGATCACCGCCGTCGGTGGGGGCATTATTCGCGACGTCCTGCTCGGTGCCCTACCGCCGGCCACATTCGTCGACTGGCGCTACCTGGCAGTGGCTGCCACCGGAGGGTTGATCGCGTTCTTGTTCAGCCGCTGGCTGACTCGAGTCCGGAACCCAATCGACGTGCTGGACGCCGCCGGGCTGAGCCTGTTCGCGGTCACCGGCGCAGGCAAAGCGCTCGAGCTGGGGGTCGGCCCGGCGCAGGCAATCATCCTGGGGGCCGTCACGGGGGTGGGTGGCGGCACGTTGCGGGACGTGCTGATCCGACAGGTTCCCAGTGTGTTAAGCAGCGGGCTATACGCGATCCCGGCTCTGGTCGGCGCTGCGCTGTTCGTGGTCGCCGACAGGGTTGGTGTCCAGGACGTGCTCGGCGTACCGGTGGCGCTGGGTGCGGCTGTGGTGTGCTTTCTGATCCGGATGGTCGGTCTGCATTTCCGCATCGACGCACCGAAACCGCCCGGAACTGGAGATGAGCAATCTGGCGAGGAATGACCCGCAACGATCGATGTCACCGGCCGCTGCCGCTATTTTTCGCTCTCGTGCGAAGTGGGCGGCGCTGTGAGGTCGAGTGCCAGCAGAGCCCTTTGCACGATCTCGATGGGGGTGCCATCGATATCGACGCTTACGCCGTCCTCGTCGGATGTCAGCGGCTCGAGAGTTTCCATTTGGGAGGTCAGCATCGAGGCCGGCATGAAGTGGTCCGTCCGGGCGCCTATCCGGGACGCGAGCGTGTCGGGGCTTCCGTGGAGGTGAAGGAACCGGACTCGGGCATTGGCGGTTCGCAAGATGTCGCGATAACTCCGGCGAAGCGCGGAGCAGGTGACGACCTGGCTTCCTTCGGTCTCGTCGATCCGCTGGCAGATTCGCCGCAACCAGGGCGCCCGGTCGCTGTCGGTTAGCGGGATCCCAGCCGCCATCTTGGCGACGTTCTCTGGGCCGTGAAGATCATCCGCCTCGGTCTGCTTCCAGCCCAAGTCTTGAGCAAGCAGCCGAGCGATGGTGGTCTTGCCGGACCCGGCAACACCCATGACGACGATGACGGTCTTGTCGGGCACCGTCATCCCTCGAGTCCCGCGAGGTCTGGCTCGCGTCCATCGGATTCGCCGACCGGATTGCCGACTTGTGGTGAGCCCAGGCGATAGAGCACCTCGCCGGCGTGCGGTTCGACAAAGGTGTCGGGATCGGCCTGGTACGCAGCGATGTCGACGTCGGCGGGGTTGAGGTAGTTGAGGTTCACCGAGCGCACAACTTCTTCCGGGATACCGGTAGCCAGGGTGACAGTTACGCGGTTTTGTTCGCCATGATCGGCGCTCCAGGTGCCCTGGCCCCGCAGGTGAGTGGAGTGGGCTAGATCGCCCCAAGGCTCGTTCCTGAACCTCTCCCACTGGCCGAGGAAGTAATCGCGGTTGTGATAGCCGATCTCGGCGATCTGAGGATGCATCACCGATATCTGAGTGATGTGCGGGGCGTAGATGATCACCTCACCGC
>DATHIJ010000444.1:0-5613 GCA_035489975.1 Propionibacteriaceae bacterium
TAGTGCGACTTGGGAAACGTATCGACGGTCTGCTTGAGGGCTTTGGCGTCGTTGGGTGTATGGGCGCGGATCTGGTGCTGCACCCGCGATCCGAGCTGAGCCAGTACGTCGTCGGGCACGTCTTTCGGCGTTTGAGTAACAAAGAAAATGCCGACGCCCTTGGACCGGATCAGTCGTACGGTCTGCGCGATGGCGTCCAGAAACGCCTTGGAGGCGTCATTGAACAGCAGGTGGGCTTCGTCGAAGAAGAACACCAGCTTTGGCTTCTCGACATCACCGACCTCCGGCAACTCCTGGAACAGGTCGGCGAGCAACCACATCAAGAACGTAGAGAAGACCGCTGGGCGGTCCATCAGGTTGGGCAACTCCAGCAGGGAGACCACTCCCCGACCATCCCGGGTGACGCGCAGCAGGTCGGCGGTGTCGAACTCGGGTTCGCCAAAGAAGGCCTCGGCGCCCTGATCGGCAAAGGTGATCAAGGTACGCAAGATCACGCCGACTGTTGAGGCGCTCAGGCCGCCGATGTTCTTGAGCTCGGCCTTACCCTCGTCGCTGGTGAGATGGGTCAGCACCGCGCGCAGATCCTTCAGGTCCAGCATGGGCAGACCAGCCTGGTCGGCGTAATGGAACACCAGACCCAGTGACGACTCCTGGACCTCATTGAGTCCGAGCACTTTTGACAGCAGCACCGGGCCAAATGAGCTCATGGTCGCGCGTAGCGGCACACCATTGCCCTGGCCGCCGAGCGCGAAGAACTCCGTCGGGCAGGCTCTTGGCTGCCAGTTCTGGCCGATCTTCTGCGTACGCGCCAGCAGCTTGTCGTTGGGCTGTCCGGGTGAGGCGATGCCTGACAGATCACCCTTGATGTCGGCGGCGAAGACGGGCACCCCGGCCGCGCAGATCTGCTCCGCCATCAATTGCAGTGTCTTGGTCTTGCCAGTACCGGTCGCGCCTGCGACGAGCCCGTGCCGGTTCAGCATGCTCAACGGGATGCGGACGATGGCATGAGGAACAGGCGCGTCGTTTTCCATCAACACGCCGAGCTCGACGGCTGGCTCATCGAACGTATAACCCTGAACGATCCGTTGCACATCCGCGGAGATTTGCTCGGCAACGGGCTCGCTCATGGCCAAATCGTAACGACGCGCCATGGAGTTGCCGTAAGAAACTTGATTAGAGTGTCACAGTGATTTTCAAGCGCGTCGGAGACGTACGCCCGTACCCTGATCATGGTTACGTCCAGAAGCAGTGGGCGGCGATCGCCCCGCACCAGGTGCGCTTGGACCAGCTCGTTACGACCAAACGGACCCTGGACCTCGAGGCGCTCCTCGAGGAAGACTCAACCTTCTACGGCGACCTGTTCGCCCATGTCGTGTCCTGGCGGGGGGAGCTTTACCTCGAGGACGGGCTGCATCGCGCGTTACGGGCCGCCCTCCAGCAGCGACAGACCATGCATGCAAGAGTGCTTGACCTGAAGTAGCGCCGAACTCCAGGTAGGCTCTCACCGCACGGGGGTCGGGCACGGAGGAGCTCGCAACTCACGCATCGGGGTCGCTGCGGAGGAAAAGGAGTTCGACGTTGATTGGTCGGATTTTCCGTGTGGCACGAACCCCGGTCACTCTCCTGATCTTGTTCGGGATGCTCTTGTACGGAGCCTGGTGGGGTTACCACAACATCATCAAGCCAATTCCGCCGCTGCCCCCGGCGCCATGCGTCGACCAGAGCGTGCCGGACGGTCAGCTGAAGACCAGCCAGGTCGTGGTCAAGGTTTACAACGGCGGCGACCGGAAGGGTCTCGCGGCTGATGTGGGCCGATCGCTGCGGAACGAGGGCTTCCGAGTCATTCTCACCACCAACACGGTGGAGAAGATCCAGAAGACCGTCATCGTCGGCGCAGGTGAAGAAAATCCCGAGGTGTTGTTCGTCAAGTCCTTCTTCAAGGAGTCGATCGTGCGCACAGACAAGCGAGCGGACCGCACGGTGGACGTACTCGTGGGCAACAAGTACGGCGGCTTCAAAAAGGACGCCAAGTCCACCTATCAGGTGGACACCACTTCGGTCTGTCTGCCCTCCCAGACTCCGAGCGCAACCCCCGCCATCGGCGGCTGATCACGGCTGGCACACTGCCTCGGGGCTCACGCAGCTCGGAGGTGACGTCTGCCATCTCCAGATGGCTAATCAGTGTCACAGACGGGCTCAGTACACCCGTCAGCCATCTTGAGACGACTCGCGTCTCATCAGACCCGCCCAACCCGAGCTCTCATCACCACCGGGCCTATCGAGCTCCCATCAGGGACGCGGCTGATCACGATGACGCTGAGTTGCCAGCGTTTCGCCCATCCACACGGGCGCGCCAGCGGGCGAGCCGACCCCGCTGTCCGACGGCTCGGAGGCGCTCCTCTGTGTTCAGTCGCTGGTCCTCGGGTGTCACGATGAGCAGTTCATCGCCGGCCTGGATCCGCTCCCGGCCATCTGGAAAGAAGGGGCGGTCGTCGCGGATGATCAAGGACACCACGGTGTCCTTGGGAAGCCGCAGCTCACTTACTTCGACACCGACCAGGCGCGACTTGACGGGGATGCGGACCTGCAGCAGATCGGCAGAGATCTTGTCGAGTGGCGCGACCTCGACCTCGACATCCTGAGCCGACTCGTCGTCGAAGAGCCCGAGCCGACGGGCGACGAACGGCAACGTCGGACCCTGCAGGCAGGTGCAGACGATGACAAAGACCAGCACGACGTCGAAAAGGGCCTCTGCCCCCGGGACGTCTTGGGCGAGTGGAATCGTGGCCAGCACGATCGGTACGGCTCCGCGTAGCCCCGCCCAGGAAAGGAACACCTGATGCCGGACGGGGATCTTGAACCACACGGCACACGCCAGGACCGTTGAGGGGCGGGCGACAAAAGTCAGGAAAAGGCCTGCCGCAACCGCGATGACGGCGGCACGAGGGGTCACCCGGTCCGGGAAGGCCAGCAGGCCGAGCATGACGAAGAGGCCGATCTGGGCGATCCAGCCAATGCCCTCCACGAAGGAGCGGGTCGCCGCCCGGTGCGGCAACTGGGCATTCCCGAGGATGAGCGCGCACACGTACACAGCCGCAAACCCGCTGGCGTGGATGAGCGCGGCAATGCCGTAAGCAAAGACGGTCCAGACCAGGATCGCGAGTGGATAGAGCCCAGAAGAAGGCAGCGCGACGCGACGCAGGATTTGCGCACCGAGCCAGCCAAGACCACCACCGATGGCTAGGCCGCCAAGCAGCTCGATCACGATCAGGCCGATCAGGCCGAGAATGCCGAGCTCCATAGGCTGGCCGACGGCGAAGGAGCTCGCCAGCATCACCAGCAGCACGGTCGGCGCATCATTGAGGCCCGACTCAGCCTCCAGCGCGCCCCGCAACGAGTGTGGGATGGGAACAGTGCGGAGCACGGAAAAGATTGCGGCAGCGTCTGTCGGGGACGTGACAGCGCCCAGCAGCACCGCAATCCAGATCGGCAATCCGAGAACGTAGTGCCCAAAAAGAGTCATCAGGCCGACGCTGATTCCGACACCGACTGTGGCAAGCAATGCCGCCAGGATGGACGAGGACCGGATGTCGCTCCACTTCGTGGTGAGACCGCCCTCGGCGAGAATCACGACGAGGGCGGCGAAGCCGAGCGCCTGCGCCAGATCGGGATTGTCGAATGGAATCCCGATGCCGGACTCACCCATCACCAAGCCCAGACCGAGAAACAGCAGCAGGGATGGAAGACCGATCCGAGCGCCGATCCGAGCGGCGATGATCGCGGCGATCAAGACGACGGCACCTACCAGGAGGATGACGTCGATCGCAATCATGCGCACATCCTTCACCAGGTTCACGTTTCTCCGCACAAAGCCACGAATGCGAGTCAAAATGGCCGATTCGGCCGTCGTACGTGGCCTTCTGCGGAAGAACGTGGTCAGTAAGGAGAGATGCAGCCGCCTCAGGAGTCGCGACGGGACCGAGCTCGTCTTTTGCCCTCGTGCATCGCCTGGACCCGGGCGACGGGAATGGTGTGACCTTCTGCCACTAGATCGGCGTTTAGCTGCTGCGCTGGCGGCATGCGGTCCCTCCACGGATCGGCCCCGTGCAGCAGCTCAGCAGCGTTATGGACTGTGAAGTCCGCCGGCGCCACCTGGTCGAGGTCCTCCCAAGCAACCGGGAACGAGACCGGCGCGCCGGGCCGGATCCGTGGACTGTACGCGGCAACGACAGTAGCGCCACCAACCCGTGTCGAGTCCAGGAATACCTTGCCCTCCCGCTCCTCCTTGACGAAGGCGGTAGTGCCCAGATCCGGGTCAATCCGCTCGGCGCGGCCGGCCACCGCGCGGGTGGCTGCGGCCACGTCCTCCGGTGAGGATCCGACCACCAGCGGCACGAACACATGCATGCCTTTGGCGCCGCTCGTCTTGACCGCGCCTGCCATACCCACCTCGTCCAGCGCTTGGCGTACCAGCTGCGCAGCCTGTACGACCACTGCAAAGTCCGCTCCCTCCGGCGGATCCAGATCGAGCACGAGATAGTCGGGGTGCTCCGGATGGGCGATCTTGAAGAGTGTGACGTGGTACTCCACGGCCCGTTGGTTGGCGAACCACAGCAACGTACGGCGGTCGCTGCACAAGGCGTACGAGACTTCCCGCCGCGACGCCTCCGCCCAGATCGACACTCTGGGCACCCAGTCCGGTGTGTACTTGGGAAGGTTCTTCTGCATGAACGGCGGCTGGCCTGGGCGGACTCGGATGACCGACAACGGCCGGTCAGTCAAGCAGGGAAGGATGCGAGCGTCTACGGCGTCGAAGTAGTCGACCAGGTCCCGCTTGGTCGCCCCCGCCCCGTCGAACAGCTCCTCATCCAGGTGGGTGAACGAGACGTCATCTGGCAGTTTGCTTGCGCCGCTCATGGACCAATCATCTGCCCACACGCGCCCTGAGCCTCTCGAAGGGGCACTTCGACCAGTGCGGTCCTGAGCTTGTCGAAGGGCGCCGTCCTGAGCCCGTCGAAGGGCTCAGCGTTCATCTGCCGGCTGTTCTGGGAAGTTCTCGGGGAAGTGGCACGCCACCTGATGCCGTGGCTGCAGCTCGACCAGCGGCGGCTCCTGGGTCCGGCAGATCTCCTGCGCCTTCCAGCATCGCGTGTGGAACCGGCACGCAGGCGGCGGCGCGATCGGGCTGGGCACATCGCCGCTCAGCAGGATCCGCTCCCGCTTCTGGCGGCGTCGGGTGTCCGGCACGGGTACAGCTGACATCAGCGCGACGGTGTAGGGATGCATGGGCGCGCCGTAAAGTGCCTCCGCGTCTGCCAGCTCGACGATCTTGCCGAGATACATGACGGCCACCCGATCCGAGACGTAGCGCACCACGGACAGGTCGTGGGCGATGATCACGTAGGTGAGGTCGAACTCCTCCTGCAGGTCTTCCAAAAGGTTGAGGATCTGCGCCTGAATCGAGACGTCAAGGGCCGAGACCGGCTCGTCGGCAACGATCAGGCGGGGGCGCAGCGCAAGGGTCCGGGCAATGCCAATACGCTGCCGCTGACCCCCGGAGAACTCATGGGGATAGCGGTTGTAGTGCTCGGGGCTGAGTCCGACTGCAGCAAG
>DATHIJ010000445.1:0-5389 GCA_035489975.1 Propionibacteriaceae bacterium
GACCACCGTCACCACGGCCCCTGAATCCAGCAGCCCTCGGATTGCCGACAGGGCAGCTGGACCACCCCCGCAGACCAGCACCGGTAGCCCGTCCAGCTCGAGGCTGGCGGAAAAGCCCGATGGTGGCTGGATCTGCATGGCGGCGTGAGGCTATCACTCGGTGCAAGCTAAGCCTTACGCCAGCCGTGCCCGTACCTGTCCCTCCATGACACGTTGCAGTAGCGAGACAGTCCCCGGATCAAGGTCGACCCCGAGCGTCCGGGCCTGCGCCGCCAGCTGAAGTGCGAGCCGCTCTGTCTCAGCCGCGTTGCCCGCGGTGTGTTCGGTCCGGATCCGGGCAGCCAGCAACTGCTCGTCGCCTGGCGCAGCCAACAAGGCCCGCGCCGCGGCCCAGCGAGCCCGTTCCACGTCCCCAGCAAGCAAGGCCCGGTCAGCGAGCTCCAGGCCGATGTCGCGTACACACGAGATCATGTCAGTTCGCAGTTCCTCGGCCCAATGCCATTGGCCAGGCGCTGCATCGGCGAGCGGCGCACCGCGTACCAGTTCCAGCCCGGCCTGCAGACTGTCGTCGCTAGCCCGGTTGACGCCGGTCGAGGTGAGGATTTGGAGCCACTGCCAGTCGGAGCTGACTGCTGGATGCAGTGTGATGCGTCCGGTGTACGCGTCCGGTAGGTACGGCTCTCCCTCCGGACTGGCGCCGAGCCAGCTGCGCAGCCGGCTCATGTTGGATCGACGGGTGCCTTCCGCCACGGCGAGCGCCGCCACCATGGCTTGGGCTGTGGTTCCCGGGTTTTCGAGCAGCCAGGCGCAGTACTCCAGGCACTGCTTGGCGGCGCGTGCCGGCGCCGTTCCCGTGGCACCGGGCAGCTCGACGGGCCCAAGCATCTGAAGCGTGGGATGGTGGACCGTCCGGCCCGCGTCCATCGCTGCCTCCATGATCCGGGCCCTTTCTGCTGTGATTGCCGTGCCCCACGTCGTTGATCGGCTGTCCAGGTAGGTGACGTTGTCGGGCGGCGGATTCGGCTGCGCGCCGGCCTCGCTCCACCACGGTGCGGGGGTTGTCTCGTCGCTGCCGGTGCTCTCGATGAGATCAACAACCGCGGTCAACTCTGGGGCTTCCAACCACTGTGGAGACAGTGAGATGCCGGCCGGCTCCAGCAGGACCTTCCGCTCACCGGACGAACCATCGCCACGTAACGACCACGCAGTACCTGGAACCGGTCCGACCACAACTGCGGCAAGCGCCACCTTGGGCTCGGTGTTGATCAATGCGCTGAGCCGGTTGCTCTGAGCGGCGCTCAAGGGCTGCTGCACCAGAACAATCTCTGGAGTCCACGGGTCAGCTAGATCCGGGTCAATGCGGTGCTGACTCAGTACTGGATAGCGACGATGTTGACGTTGCAGTGCGGCGCGCTCTTCAAGTCGGTCGAGCAGTGCGTCGCAGTCGGTGGTGCGCAGCACATTGTGTTTGCCTAACGCCTCTGGCAGCCGCTCGCCACCGCCCAACAGAGTCACGACCATCTCATCGGCCCATGGAGAGAAGGAAAGCTCGACAGCCATGGCAGCCAGCAGATCGGCCACCAGGAAGCCTGCGTCTGGCTGAATCTCGAGTAAGCCCAAGGACTCCAGATCGCCAAGTACCAGTCGGCCCTGTTCGTCGCGACCCAACGTGACCAGGGCTGGCCACGGACGCGCCGCGTCACCCAATCCAGGCACTGTCTTGAGGTATCCCACGTCCTCCTGAGTGATGAACCAGGAGCGACCGCGCTCCGTGAAGCCCACTGGTGCAGTCGGGCAAACCTCTTGCAAACGGAGCTCGATCTCAGTCTCACCGATCAAGGCCAGCTGCAGTGGAGGTGGCGCTGCCCCGGAGTCCCTGCAATGTGCGGCGATCGCACGCATGGACCGGTCCAGCGTACGTAGACTCAACGGCCGCTGTCGTTGTCCGAGCGCGACCTCGACAGGAGCCGTTGCCGGTTGCGGATGCACGATCCGTCGGCCAGGCGGCCTGGTTTGGAGCTGAAGGCGGCGCCTCCAGGCAAGCCCGCCGACCACCCCGGCCGCCAGCAGTCCGCCGACGCCCGCTAGCGGTACCAGGGGGACATCAACCGTTGGTCCGGTATCGGGGGCCGTTCGGGGACTGTCGGCCGGTCGACTTGATGACGCCGGTTGCTCGGCTGGTGGTGCCGATCGTTGCGCGGGTGAAGCCGACTGCTGAGGCGGCGAAGCAGGCGGTTCGCGCTCCGGCAGTGAACCCTGAGTTCGGCGCTGCTGCTGATCATCCGGTTTCGACTTCGGTTTGGCCGCGGACTTCATCTGCTCGGGCAGCACCAGACGTATTCCCACCGCCAGCTCGTCGGGGTCGCTCAGCTGCGCTTTGTTGAGGTGGAAGATGTCCTTCCAGTGAGCCGACGAGCCGAGCTCGCGCTCGGCAATCGAGGAGAGCGTGTCCCCGCGACGTACGGTGACGACGCGATCGCCCGCCGGGGCTTCGGTATCCAGATCGGGGATCCGGAGTCGCCAGCCAACCCGCAGCCGATCGGGTCCGCCGGTTAGCACAGTGGGGTTCGCGGCCGCGATCTTGCGCCAGTCTCGGCCGTCCCCGTAGTACCGCTCGGCGAGACTCCAGAGATCGTCACCAGCCTGCACCACGTGATGTTTGGCGTGATCAACTCGCTTTGTCCGAGGCGCCGCGAGAGCAGGCGGCTGCCGGGTCTCGGCCGGGGCGATGATCACTGCCGCCGGGGGATCAGGGGCCGCGGCCACGGCTGCGATGTGGCGACCTACGTCGGGATCGGCTTGCACAGCGTGTGGCACGGAAATCATGGTGATCACCGAAACCAGCAGACCGGCTGCAAAGCGTTGCGGCGCATCGAGGCCTGGCAGGCGGATCCGAATGCGTTGCTGCGAGATCAAGGTGACTAGCTCACTGAGCACCGACAGCGTGAAGGCCAGCCAAGCTAGCCAGCCGATGATGGTGATCAGCCTCACCAAAATCATGCCGTCGACTGGCGTAGACAAAGCACGTCGGATGGCGTTCCAGGTCAGCTCAGGCGGGAGCGGATTGCCGCCGAGAATGGCCAAGGCAACGGGGACGCCGGCGGTTCCGAGCAGCAAGATGGCGAGTGAACCGAGGCCGCGAATCAGCCGACCCATCAACAAATCACTCGCTCTCGCATGCCAGTCCCCTTTCGGTCGCGCCCGGTCGGGCCCTGGGAGCTGCTGCCTCCCTCACTCATTGGTGTGCCCCTACTGTTCCGAGCTTGAGCGGCGATCGGAACGGCTAGGTGTTGTCCGTTCGCTGGAAGTGTTGTCAGTTGCGGGAGATCTCCCCGCCGCAGTGGTCGTCTCGACATCAACCGGCCAAGATCCTGAGCATCGCGGCGACGAGGAAGATCAGGCCGAAGATCAACGCTGGCAACGTCATATAGATCGTCATGCCTTCGGCGGCAGCACTGGCCTTGATCTGCTCACGGGTCAGATGGGCGTCCCGCAACTCCCGCACCCGGGCGCGCAGCGTGCCGGACAGGGCCGCACCGGTCTCGTCCAGCTGCATCACGTCAGCAATGTCGGCTAGTTCGGGGAGTCTGAGCTGATCAGAGAGCCTGCGGAGTTCGGCGTACGGGGACTGCTGTTCGAGTTGCGCGCGTTCGAGTGCCGTGCGGATGTGGACGAAAAGTGGCACGTCACTCAGGGCGGCAGCGTTGTGCAGTGCCTGGGTGGCTGAGGCATTCGTGAGCCGCTCCAAGGTCACCAGGTCGATGTAGACCAAGAGGGCCTCAGTGGCACCGACCCAGACATTCTGGGTTTTTCGCCGCAAGAGCAGATCAGGCACAAAGAAGCCGATCACGGCACCTACCACGACAGCGACCGCCGGAATCGGGCTGAGGTGACCTGTCAGGTAGACGAAGCCGCAACCAGCGAGCCCCGGGAGCACTGCACCGATAATCGCCATCACAGCCTTGTCGGCATAGAACTCAGCGATCGAGGAGTTCTGGAGTCGCAGCGCTTGGTGCTGTCGAGCGGAGAGAGGAATCGGCACAGCGCGATAGATGAAGGCGCCTAGGCGCTCCGAGCGGCGGCCGACAGGGCCAATGTCCCGCATGGGCGCGCGGTCTGCCTCATCAGCACCGATTCGCGCCAGGGCAGCGTCCAGACGTGGCGTGGAACGGCGCAAGGCGAGCACCAAGCAGCTCATCCCAGCAGCCAGCAGAATGCCTGAGAGCGTGACAAAGGCAACGATCATCGGTGCTCTCCGAGCAGGATGCGCGGCCGATCGGCCTGGTGCGCCTTACGGCGCATCAAGATCAGCGAGGCGATGTAGGAGATCAACAGCAGTGACAGCAACATTTGACCCAGCGGCGTCCGGTAGGGCGCAAAGAAGTCTGGTGAAAGCACGAACACCAGGACAAGAGTTGACAACGAGATCACGGTTACTTGGCGGACGACAACGTACGGCTTGGATCGCTCGACCTCGACTGCCCGTCGGCCTTTGAGTTGTGCCTGGATGGAGTCGGCGAGGGCATCGAGGGTGATCGACGCCCCGTTGGCGCCGCGGCTCGACGCCAAGATCAACGCAGCAATCACAGCATCGGCGTCGGGCGAGTCGACCGAGTCAGCGAACCGCATCAGGGCGTCGCGGGTCTCCCAGCGGTTGTTGAGCCTGGTCACCAGCAGGTTGATCTCATCAGCGATCAGCGGCGGAGCGGTACGCCGTGAGATGCGAATCGCGTCGGTGATCGATTTGCCGGTGGCGAGAGTCGCTGCCAGCGATCGCACCCAACGATCGAGGGCTTCGAGTAATTCGACGTCGCGTGGCTTCGGAAGCACCAGCAGGTAGGGCAGGCCGATCGCGGCTGCCGGCAGCACGACGATCATGATCAGCCAGTGCGTGAGCATTGCAATGACACAACCGATGATCAGGCTTAGCAGCAAGATCACATCCCGACGTCGCCCACGCAGACCTGGAGGTCGTCGAGTGAGGCGCGCCCAGAGTTCGCCAGCGGATTTAGCTCGGCGACGTGCTCCCGGTGGTGTTGGTTGCCGCAGCCCGACCAGGATTCCCAGTAGTCCGCCAGTGATCAATAAGCCCGCTGTGATCGCGACGATCTCTGTCACGGAAAACGCCCCGATGCCGGTCGGGTCGAGTCGGGAAGATCACGGCGAAAGGGGACCAGCTCCGCCTCGAACTCGGCATCGGGAAAGTATCCTGCCGATTGGCTACCACTGCCCGTTGCGTGGTAAGTGAGATGAGTAACCGGGCGACCGTGCTCGATGGCACGAGTAACTTGCCGGATCTCCGACACATACCGGCGACGGGTGCCGCCCTTCCACGTCTCGTCGACAAGCTTCACATAGATGAATAGGTGGATGTTGTGCGCGATCTGGC
>DATHIJ010000446.1:0-6814 GCA_035489975.1 Propionibacteriaceae bacterium
GCGGTGAGGGGGCGCACATCGTGGGCCAGTACACAGCGGAAAAAGCTGGGGCTCAGAGAGCCGGTGGATGGCCCAGAAACTAATGGCCCACGTTGTGGCCCGGGCCCAGTGCGCTCTTTTGAAGGCCCATGGCGGCATGGCGAAAGCTGCCCTGACTAGGGACGTCGCTTAGAGCGGGTGACGAGAATCGAACTCGCATGACCAGCTTGGAAGGCTGGAGCTCTGCCATTGAGCTACACCCGCATTTCCATGACGAGCTGAGGGTCCGAGGGCCTTGGCTGCGTTCACGGAGTCGGGGCGACAGGACTCGAACCTGCGATCTTCTGCTCCCAAAGCAGACGCGCTAGCCGCTACGCTACGCCCCGGCCGTCCGGGATGGACCGAACGTTCGCGACGAGTGTAGGGCACGCGACTGCGCCGACCAATCCAGTGGCTGAGCGCGTTGCACGGACGTTTGGCCGGGCTAAGCCCGCCCCGTAGGATTACCGCGGCTCAGCGTGAGCCAAGTCCGGGCGGTTCCCGATCCGTCCGCGCCGCGATCACAGGAGTAACCAGCGTGCCAAGCACCGTCGAGCAGTTGAGCCCAACCCGGGTCAAGATCACCGTTGAGGTGCCGTTCGCGGATCTCAAACCCAGCATGGATAAGGCGTACGCCGAGGTCGCCAAGTCGGTCAACATCCCAGGCTTCCGGCGCGGCAAGGTCCCACCCGTGGTGATCGATCAACGCTTCGGTCGGGGAGTGATCATCCAGGAGGCTTTCAATGACTCCTGGCAGGCGTTCTATGGCGCAGCCGTCACCGAAAACAATCTGTCGCCGCTGGCGCAGCCTGAGGTCGAGGTCACCAAGCTCGAGGACGGTGATGTCATCGAGTTCACGGCGGAGGTTGACGTACGCCCCGACTTCGATCTTCCGGACTTCTCGACCCTGCAGGCCCAGGTTGACCCACTGGACGTGCCAGACACCCTGGTCGACCAGCAGCTTGACGTGCTGCGCAACCGCTTCGGATCCCGCGAAACCGTGGAGCGCCCAGCGGCTGATGCTGACATCGTCACGATCAACCTGATTGCCAGCAAAGACGGCGAGCCGCTGGCAGACGCGACCGCCGAAGACGTGGAGTACACCATCGGCTCGGGGCAGATGCTCGACGGACTCGACGAGGCTGTCATCGGGCTGTCCGCTGGTGAATCCGCAACCTTCGCCTCGAAGCTGGTGAGCGGTCCGTGGCAAGACGAGGAGGCCGACATCCAGGTGAGTGTCACCAAGGTGCAAACCTCTGAGCTGCCAGACGCTGACGATGAATTCGCCCAGGAGGCCTCGGAATTCGACACTCTCGAAGAGCTGCGCGCCAGCATTTCAGACCGCCTTACTCGGATTGCCCGGCTCGAGCAGGCGAGTCAGGCCCGGGATGCGGTATTGGAGACTCTGGTCGGACAGGTTGAGATCGACGTGCCCGAGCACCTGCTCAACTCCGAGATCGACACTCGCCGCAAGCAGATCACTGAGCAACTCGCACAGGCGGGGCTCACGGTCGAGCAGTACCTCGCCGACGTTGGTCAGGATCAGACCGAAGACGAATTCTGGGCCGACCTCGAGGACCGGGCCGACCAGGCTCTCAAGGCGCAGATCATCTTGGACAAGGTTGGCGAAGAGCGCTCACTCGATGTTGATCAGAACGACTTCACTCAGCACATCGTGCGTAAGGCTCAGGCCGATGGCGTTCCACCACAGCAGGTCGCAGATCACCTGAACGAACATCCGCACCACATTGAGGAGTACATGCTCGAGATTCGCCGTGGCAAGGCGCTGGCCATGATCGTCGAGTCCGCTACGGTGACCGACTCGAACGGCTCGGTGATTGAGCTGGCGAAGCTCCAGGAGGACGGCACGTACGCCGACTCGGACGCCCAGCCCGAAGACCTCGATGCCGAGGCAACCGAGGAGCCAAAGGGCGAACAGGTTCAGAGCACGGGTTCCTAACGCTTCGGCTGAGCGTTTTGTACCGACTCCGGCTCACTTCGTCGGAGTAATCCCCCCTCTGCGCCCACAGCGAACACGTCAGGTTTCGTCGCGACTCGCCAGACGCTCCGGGGTAGGTTCGTCAACGTGAAACCGACTCCCGGACCTCCCTTCCTGAGCAACTTCAATCAGCCCGAGTGGGCACACCGTTCCTCTAGCTACAACAACTCCGGCAACCGCAACGGTTTTGGACTCGATGACAACGTGTACCAATCCCTGCTGCAGAATCGCATCATCTTTCTCGGCTCTGAAGTCAAGGACGAAAACGCGAACGCCATCTGCGCTCAGATGCTGTTGCTGAATGCTGAGGATTCACATAAGGACATCTACCTATACATCAACTCACCTGGCGGATCGGTCGACTCGGGGATGGCGATCTACGACACGATGAGGTGGATCTCCAACGACGTGGCGACCGTCGCGATCGGTTTGGCTGCATCGATGGGTCAGTTCTTGTTGTGCGCGGGCGAGAAAGGTAAGCGGTATGCCCTGCCGCACAGCCGGATCATGATGCACCAGCCCAGCGGGGGCCTCGGCGGTACGGCAAGCGATATCCGGATCCAGGCGGAGCAGTCGCTGCACATCAAGTCGACTATGCAGAAGCTGATTGCCGAGCACACCGGGCAGACGCTGGATCAAATTGAGGCAGACTCCGACCGGGACCGGTGGTTCACCGCAGAGCAGGCTCTGACGTACGGCTTCATTGATCACGTCTTTGTGACTGCTGCGCAGATTCCGTCGCCTCAGGCCCCGAACCAGTGAAGGAGCGAATCGAGATGACCAGCAGATTGGGTGCCCCCTTCGCTCTGGGTCAGCCTTTTTCCCCGACGATGGACTACTACATCCCGCAGTGGGAGGAGCGTACGTCGTACGGCATGCGCCGGATCGACCCGTACACCAAGCTCTTCGAGGACCGGATCATCTTTCTCGGCACGCCGATCTCAGACGACATCGCCAATGCCGTGATGGCTCAGCTGCTCTGCCTGCAGCAGATGGACGCCGAACGCGATATTGAGATCTACATCAACTCGCCCGGCGGCTCGTTCACCGCCCTCACCGCGATCTACGACACCATGCGTTATATCAAGCCCGATGTACGCACCGTGTGCCTCGGCCAGGCCGCCTCGGCAGCCGCGGTGATCTTGGCGGCCGGCACCAAGGGCAAGCGGCTGGCGTTGCCGAACAGCCGGATCCTGATCCATCAGCCGGCAACCGAGGGTGGGTACGGGCAATCATCCGACATTGAAATCCAGGCCAGAGAGATTCTGCGGATCCGCTCGCTGATGGAGCAGATGCTGGCCGAGGACACTGGCAAGACGCCTGCTGAGGTGAGCCGGGACATCGAACGTGACAAATACCTCACGGCAGAGCAGGCACTCGAATATGGTCTGATCGACGAGGTCTTGACCTCGCTTAAGGCAGTTCCGGTCTAGTAGCGCCGTGAGCCTGGGGTGGACGAAATGTCCTCCACTTCAAGGAGTGGTCAGGCTAGGGTGAGGCAACGAGCCACACGACCGGGCGTCGGAGAGGAGGCGGTGTGGCGCGCATCGGAGAGAGCGGCGACCTGCTGAAGTGTTCATTCTGCGGAAAGAGCCAGAAGCAGGTCAAGAAGTTGATCGCTGGTCCCGGCGTCTACATCTGCGACGAGTGCATCGACCGCTGCAACGAGATCATCGAGGAGGAATTCTCCGAGGGCGCCGAGGTAGGCCTGCTCGATGAGCTACCCAAGCCGCATCAGATCCGCCACTTCCTTGACAGCTACGTGATCGGGCAAACGAATGCGAAGAAAGCCCTGGCGGTCGCTGTCTACAACCATTACAAGCGCGTCCGGGCTGAAGCGGGCAATCCTGCTCGGCGCGCCGAGGACGACAGTGTCGAGCTCGCGAAGTCAAACATCTTGCTCATCGGACCCACTGGCTGCGGCAAAACTTACCTCGCGCAGACCTTGGCCAAGATGCTCAATGTGCCGTTCGCGATCGCGGATGCCACCGCGTTGACCGAGGCCGGTTACGTTGGCGAGGATGTCGAGAACATCTTGCTCAAGCTCATTCAGGCGGCCGACTTCGATGTCAAGAAGGCCGAGACCGGGATCATCTACATCGACGAGGTCGACAAGATCGCTCGGAAGAGCGAAAACCCGTCCATCACTCGTGATGTCTCCGGTGAGGGTGTCCAGCAGGCTTTGCTGAAGATCCTGGAGGGTACGTCGGCATCGGTGCCGCCGCAGGGTGGTCGGAAACATCCACATCAGGACTTCATCCAGATCGACACCACCAACGTGTTGTTCATCGTCGGCGGGGCATTCGCCGGCCTCGACCACATCGTCGCCCAGCGGATCGGCAAGCGCCCATTGGGCTTCAACAACGACATCGCGACTCGTCGGCCCGACTCGGACGATCCCTTCCACGACGTACGGCCAGAAGACTTGATCAAGTTCGGCTTGATTCCTGAGTTCATCGGGCGGCTGCCGATGATCTCCTCAGTGAGCCCTCTGGACCGCGACTCGCTCATTCGCATCTTGGTGGAGCCGCGCAACGCGCTTGTGAAGCAGTTCCGCAAGCTCTTCGAACTTGACGGGGTCGAACTGGAGTTCACTCCGGATGCGGTCGAGGCGATTGCCGATCTTGCACTGCTACGCGGCACTGGCGCTCGCGGTCTGCGTGCGATCCTCGAAGAGGTCCTGCTCAATGTCATGTACGACGTACCCAGTCGCGATGACATCGCCCAGGTGATCATCACTTCCGAAGTGGTCAGGGACTCGGTGCTGCCGACTCTGGTGCCCCGCGAAAAGCTCGCCAAGCGTGAGCGCCGCGAGAAGAGCGCCTGACCGTCCCCACGTAGCCGGTCACGTACCACCAGATTGCGGCCGCCGGATCCCGGTTGGAGGTGACCGGTTTCCTCACGTCGAGGGGTGGCGACCGGAAGTGGCGAACGGTCAGGCGGCCGATACCAGAGTTACATCGACTGAGATGGGCCCGTCAGTTTCAATCCAACTGACATCACCGGTGATACGGCCAACAGCACGCAGGTCGGGCTCGACCGCCTGCAGATGCGCCAGTGCCCGTGCCGGGCCGTAGAACTTGGCGAGGCTGATCTCGGTTTTCATTGATACGCGGGCCTGGGTCTTGGCACCGCGAATCTGGATCAGCGCGGCAAACACATCGCTCAAGAGACCTGGATCCTCACTGACGACCACCTCCTCCGCCACCGGCCAACCGGTCCGATGGATGGAGCCGTCCTTCCACCATGACCAGACCTCCTCGGTCACGTACGGGATGATCGGCGCGAACAGTCGCAACACGACGTCCAACGTGAAGGTCAAGGTGGCCCGGGCCGACGCGGCTCCGGGGTCCTCGGCGGGGCCGTATGCCCGCTCCTTGACCAGCTCCAAGTAGTCGTCGCAGAACTGCCAGAAGAACTGCTCAGTGCTCTCCAGAGCGCTCGTGTAGTCGTACGCCTCGAAGGATCGAGTGGTCTCGGTGATCACCGTGATGAGCTGGGCGAGCAGTGACAGGTCGGCAGGTTCGGTGATCGCAGCAGAGTCGGTAAGTGCACCGGCCCCCAGCACGAACTTGCTAGCGTTCAGCACCTTCAACGCGAGCCGCCGTCCAACCTTCATTTCCTGTTGATCAAAGGGCGAGTCCAACCCCGGCCGTATCTTGGCGGCACGCCAGCGTACGGCATCGGAACCGTACCGCTCCAGCACGTCTGTCGGGACAACCGTGTTGCCCCGTGACTTGCTCATCTTCTTGCGGTCGGGGTCCATCACAAAACCGCTGATCATGCACCGCAGCCAGGGCACAGAGTGGTTCTCGAAGTGTGCACGGACCACCCGGGAGAACAGCCAGGTGCGAATGATCTCGTGGGCATGGGTGTTGAGGTCCATCGGAAAGGTGACGCCGAACAGTTCCGGGTCGCGCTCCCACCCGCACGCGATCTGTGGCGTGAGCGAGGACGTCGCCCAGGTGTCCATCACGTCTGGATCGGCAATGAAGCCGCCGGGCTTGCCTCGCTGGGACTCGCTGAAGCCGACTGGGACGTCCGAGCTCGGGTCTACCGGCAGGCTGTCTTCGCTCGCCAGGATGGGGTGGTCGTAGTCAGGCTCGCCCTCGGAGTCCAGGGAATACCAGACCGGGAAGGGCACACCAAAGAACCGCTGCCGCGAGATCAACCAGTCCCCGTTGAGGCCGCTCACCCAATTGTCGTATCGGTATTTCATGTGGGGTGGTATCCACCCCAGCTCCGCACCCCGTTCCAACATCACGCGCTTCAGATCGTCGTCGCGTCCGCCATTGCGGATGTACCACTGACGAGTGGAAACGATCTCCAGCGGCCTGTCGCCCTTCTCATAGAAATTCGCCTTGCGGAGCGTCGGCGTCGGCTCGCCTTCAAGATCACCGGACGCGCGCAATTCAGCCATGACCAACTCCCGAGCAGAGACGATCGTCTTCCCGGCAATCGCCAGCCAGCTTGCCTCGTTGGCGATCCATTCCGGCTTGTCACGCACGATCCGCCCATCGCGACCGATGATCACCCGGGCCGGCAGCTGCAGTTCGCGCCACCAGGTGACATCGGTCAGATCACCGAAGGTGCAGCACATCGCGATCCCGGTGCCCTTGTCGGGCTCGGCGGCCGGGTGCGCCAGAACCGGGAGTTCCACCCCATACAGCGGGCTGGTCACTCTGCTGCCGACGAGTGGCTGGTAGCGCTCGTCGTCGGGGTGCGCGATGAGGGCCACACACGCGGCAATGAGCTCAGGCCGCGTGGTCTCGATGTAGACCGGACCCTTGGGCCCGT
>DATHIJ010000447.1:0-2972 GCA_035489975.1 Propionibacteriaceae bacterium
CTCCGGGCTGAACTCGCTGGACTGCTGGGGACGCAACCGGAGAGAGTAGCCCTCACAAGCTCGACGACTGAGGGATGCAACATTGTGCTGCGTGGACTTGGCATCGGGCCTGGCGACGAGGTCGTGACTACTGATTCGGAGCACCCCGGGCTCTTCGGTGGGCTGGTCGCCTCCGGCGCCGCGCTCCGGATCGCGGCGATCCGCGAGCGTCCCGCCGGCGAGATCCTCCCCGCGATCCAAGCGCAGATCACCCCGCGGACGCGCCTCATCGCCATCTCCCACGTCTCGTGGCTCGATGGCACCGTCCTGCCGGTCCGCGAGCTGGCGGGGCATGGCGTCCCCGTGCTTGTCGACGGAGCGCAGAGCGCAGGCGCTATCCCTGTCACTGTCGAGGAGCTTGGCGCCGACTACTACACGGTGTCTGGCCAGAAGTGGCTCCTCGGGCCGGCCGCGACCGGCGCGCTTTATGTCGCCGCGGAGCGGCTTGACGACTGCCGGGTCACGTTCCCGTCCTACTTCTCCTGGAAGCTCCCCGCCTACGAGTTCCGTGATGGGGCCGTTCGCTTCGAGGGCTCGTGGACGCCGGCTGCGTCGATCGCAGGGCTCCTAGCCTCGCTTTCGTTCGCAGCGAAGGCCGGAGAAGAGCGCTTTATGAGAGCGCGCCAGGCGGCAGAGCGCTGCCGTGCGCTGCTCCTCGAGCATGGCGCGGACGTGATCACGGAGCCCCATCAGGCGACCCTGATCTCCTGGCGAGCCCAGGACCCAGAGGCCCTCGTCGATCGGCTTGGTCAACAGCGCGTTGTCGTCCGTGACCTTCCAGGCACCGGCTTGGTTCGCGCGTCGTGCGGTTACTGGACGAGCGAGGACGACCTCGAACGACTCATTCGGGCTTTAAAGCCGGCCGACATCCCACGCTGCGTGGGATGCTGACGCTGTACATGGCACGCATGCCACGCACAGCGTGAGCAAGGCAGGTACATCTTGTGGCCAACCGCACCCGAGGAGCATCTTCACGGCTCCCAGCCGGTCCCCGATCACTGATGGTTTCCATCACGACAGTCCATGTTTGCGTTCAGTGCTCGTTGTCACGACCGCACGCGAACGAAGAGGGGTCAGATATTGCCTACAGGGTAGAAAATTTCGCATTCTGTAGCGATCTTGAGAGTTCTCAGGGAGTTTTTCGTTTTTCGGATAACTAGGGGCTTGATCACTGGCCGCATTCGTGGTTATGTGCGGTTGTGGCCAAGAAGCGCGCCACAACCTGAAAGCTCATTGAAAGGGTGGCGCGCTCGTGGCCAACACCTCTCTTTCCGTCATCTCTACTCATCAGCACTCGGCTCGTGAAGAGCTTGCCGAACGCACTCGCGAACTGCTCGTCGAGGCTGAAACCGCAGGCCCTGCCAGGCGCCAACAAATCCTTGACGAGGTGGTCGGCTCACATTTGTGGCTGGCCGAGAAGCTTGCCCGACAGTTCCTGCATCGCGGTGAGGACGAGGAGGACCTCGTCCAGGTCGCATACACCGGGCTTGTCGAGGCCTGCTTGCGCTTCGATCCTCACCAAGGCTCATTCATCGGCTTTGCGGAGCCGACCATCACCGGTGTGCTCAAGCGGCACTTTCGTGATCACGGCTGGACCGTACGGCCGCCGCGTCCCACTCAAGAGCTAGCGTCGATCATCTGGCGGCGGTGGCCAACGCTCGTTCAGGAGATGCGTGCGCTCCCCTGCGCGCAAGATCTCGCCCAGGAGCTTGGGGCGCCCGTGGGCGCGGTCCAGCAGGCCCGCTTGGCGAGTGAGGGCTACACCGCTTCGTCGATCGACTCCGCCATGTCTCGTGGAGTGTGCTTTTGCTCCACCGAGGCCGAAGAGGACATCGACCGCACCGAAGCCCGACTTATCGTGGATCGAGCGATAGCACAGCTGGAAGAGTCCGAACGCGAGCTCATCTGGTTGCGTTACTTCGAGCAACGCTCGCAGTCCGACATCGCCCAAGAACTCGGCATCAGTCAGATGCAGGTTTCCCGGCTGCTGTCGCGGCTGCTCGTCAAGTTGCGCAACATCATCGGCGCACCAAGCGAACTCGCTGCTGCCTCGTAGCCGAATCGCATGGTTTCCTGGCACTCTGCGCACTTTGCAGCGTGCCAGGAAGCTGCGTCAGCGCCGAAAGCCCTTAATATCCGACACTCGTTCTCCCGACACGCCCTACACATGCCAGCCGAGCGTAACTAGCGTCAGTTTTGAGAGAGATCCGCTCTGACCCGGCCTTGCCGAATCGTCGCAGATTGCACAAGGCGACAGGCAATTACCGGGAGTAGAGTCGAGTTGTCCAGTTTGGACAAGTAAGTCCCTCGCCTGGGTCGTTCCTGACCACGAACGAGTCGGTGGAAGGGAAGGCGCCATGTCCATCTATTTCGGGATGCCTAACAGGTCCCCGCAAAAGCGGCCGCATATCTCATGACTTCGACTGCCGACCCGATCTTGGCCGGCGTATCAGATGCGATTGGATGCCGCGACGTTGTCGTTGTCGGGGCCTCGGCCGGCGGTGTAGAGAGCCTGATTGCATTCGTAGGTGCACTCGAGCCAAACTTGCCCGCCACGATCTTGGTAGTGCTCCACGTTCCCGCATCCGGCGCCAGCGCACTGCCGCCCATCTTGGAGCGCGCTGGCACGCTGCCGGTCGACGTGGCCGTCTCGAACCAGAAATTGCAGCAGGGCCGGATCGTCATCGCCCCACCTGACCGCCACCTGGTGATTGTCGACAATCACCTACGGACCAGCCATGGCCCGAGAGAGAACGGCCACCGTCCCGCAATCGATGTCTTGTTTCGCAGCGCCGCTCGCGCCTGCGGTCCCAGGGTTATTGCTGTGGTGCTGTCGGGCTCGCTCGACGACGGCACTGCTGGAGCAATTGCCGTCAAGGAGCGCGGCGGGCTCGTGCTGGCTCAGGATCCAGCCGACGCGGCCTACCCTGGTA
>DATHIJ010000448.1:0-2256 GCA_035489975.1 Propionibacteriaceae bacterium
GTCGGCACCAGCTAGACCTAGCTGGATTTACAAGATCACCGGGCGCAGCCCGACTTCGCGGTGACCACGCATCGGGGTTCACCGCAATCCTGGCGGACAAGCGATGCACTTACGGAAAGACCCGACTTCCGCACTTCGGTAAAGTCTGCTCATGGGTCAGGATCCTTCCCCGGCGGGAAATATCCGGATCGGGCACCGCGAGCGGGACGCGGTCGCCGCTGTGCTCCAGGAGGCCGCTGGGGACGGTCGACTGAACATGGCCGAACTCGAGGATCGGCTGGAGGCGGCCCTACAAGCCAGGACGTACGCCGACTTGGATCCACTGGTGGCCGATCTGTCGGTCGAACTGCCATCGCATGCGCTGAGCACTAGTCGCCCACGGGCCCAGGGTCCGCCGTTGGCCGGTTACTCCCGCGAAGATCCTTTGCGTATCGACGCCGGCATGGGTAGCGAGAAGCGCCAAGGAGTGTGGACCGTGCCGCCGTTCATCGTTATCAAGCAGGGAATGGGCTCGGTCAAGCTCAACTGTCTGGAGGCCACGCCGGCGGCGCAGCTGATCGAGATCGAGGTAATCGGCGGAGCCGGCTCGATCGTGATTGTGCTGCCGGACGGCTGGGCCGCGGACGCGGACCGGCTCTACAAGGGCTCGAAGTCTCTGAAAGTTCCGCGGGAACCGGCCCCCGGAAAGCCGTTGCTGGTGATCTACGGTTCGCTCGGTTTGGGCAGCTTCAAGGTGCGGCCGCCGACTCGCTTCGACAAGCGCCGGAGCGCCCGGGAGATGCAGCACCGCGAGCTCGGTCGTTGAACAGGAAACGTCCGATTAGCAGCTCCACGAGCGGCTCGAGCCGCTTGACTTTCTAGGGTGGGTCCGGTAGTCGCACAGTAGGTCACTGCTGAGGACGCCCTCGTGGGTCCTAGCGGCGGAGTTAGCGGTTCAGGTCCTGGACCGCACGCATTTGATCGGCCATTGACTCCATCAGTCTGTATGCAGTGAGCGGTGAGTAAGTCCCTGGGACCGGTTCGTAGCGAAACTGCCAGGTGACTGTGTTGCTGAAGGCGAACACATGGATCGCCAGCTTGGCGCCGGCGTTGTTGGTCAGGACGTATCCGATCTGTCCTGCCGGATCGCTGTCGGCAGCCATCGGCGTACGGGTGAGCAGGCCCCTGCTCGCCGGGGGTGAGTGCACCTCCACGCGAGCGTGGTCACAGCTGCCTAGCACGGTGGCCAGCCGATTGAACTCCCTGTCCGCTTCTGCCACATCCACGAACCGATAGGTAAAAAGGGACACCGCCGAACGATCGCGCTCCCAGAAGGTGCTGACTCCGTCGAGCGCGTCTCGCGGGACCCGGTTCAACACCGTCGCCTCGAACAACGGTCCACAAGCGGCAGGAACTATGTATCCATCCTGTTCGCTGCTCGAACGACGATCGATCACCGAGGCGCTATTGGTTCCATCCGAGCGCACCATGCCCGCGTAAACCCCCTGCACGTCGGCCAAGGAGAACAGCGGCGCTCGCGCCGGCAGAAATCGCCAGACCATGAGTCCCGCGAGCAGTGCCACTCCGACGGCGACCAACACGAGCCTGCCTCGCCGCGATAGCCTGCCCGCTTCGCCTAAGCCAACAGTTAGGACGTCGGGTTCGGACTGCGGCGACGCCGTTGTCACAGCTTGATCGTAGTCTTCCGCAGCTGGGGACGGCATCTGATCATGCTCCGACAAAGCCTCGCATCGGGCTCGACGACAATCTGAGAGAATCCCTGCCTTGCAACGAGTTGTGTCCCCTGTCGCAATATCACTCCTACCGGTCGAGAGCCCTTTACTCGGGGCGTTCCGAGTGCGACGATCAACCACAACAATCTGGATACGGCAAGGGGCTCGCGTTGATTCTGGCCCCCATAAGTGGTGGGTTTGTCCTGAGTACTTGCTGAGAGCGAGGCGAGGCAGTGAGGCAAATCGCCGTCGAGGCGCCAACTGTCTGCACAGTGCTCCGCCATCCAGCAGTCCGCTCCAGCATTGGCGCGACTAAAGCCGGCCGTGGGCGGGCGTGCCTATTGCGCACCCGCACCCAGATGCTCCATGACCGATCGCTTTGCTGGGCCACAAGCCCAACCGGCGGATCATCAAGCAACACGTTCCGAAGTCCCGGCCGCGCGGCCGCCAATTTTGGCTGCCCTGCCCGGTACTCCTGGCACGAATAACTCCAAGGAAGGAAAGAATGAACGACATTCACGATCAGCTCGAGCCGTCAATGCAG
>DATHIJ010000449.1:0-5618 GCA_035489975.1 Propionibacteriaceae bacterium
CCCAGTCATATCCGTAGCCCTTGAGGGCGCCGGCCGTTTCGGCGGGCGGACCTTGTGGGTCGGCTGCAGCGGCGATGTCGCAACACTGCGGGAGATTTCTCGATCGGCGGCGGCGGCCGGCCGTCGGGTTGGTGCATCCTCAGCCGACGATGCTCCGCGATTTCGCGCTCACGTCACACTCGCCCGCGCCCGCCGCCCGGTGGATCTACGGCCGTACGTTGCCGCGCTCGAGGCTTTTCGGACTCGGCCGTGGACGGTCGACGCCGTCTCTTTGGTGCGTTCACATCTGGGCGCAGGCGCAGAACGACATTCCAGGTATGAAACGCTGTCGACGCATCCACTTGACGCCGGTTGACCTAAGCGCTCCCTGTTACGTCCTCCGCGCCGTAATCCTGCGGGCCGACATCCTCCGAGCCGTCGTACTCAGAGCGGTCCCGCGGGGAGTCGGGATCTCCTGGTGACTGAGCAGCCGGCGGCACCATATCGTCGGTTGGGTCGACATCGATGTCTCCGCCGACCGGCCCCTGCTCCTTGGACATGTCACTCATGATCACTCCTCGAACTGGGTTGTCCAGTCTCATAGCCACCTCGCCCTCGATCGAAACCGGCTGAGCGCTCGCGCTGCCCTCATGTGACGGTGGCTGATTCCGGCACTTGCATACCCGACGGCCGGTGTGCGCCTCTAGCGAGCGTGTCAAGATCAATTCGGCAGTGGCAGATAGCGGACCATCAGCACGCCGTCGATGTCCCCAATCGCCTTGATCACCGAATCGGGCACCTCGCTGTCCACGTCCACCAGCGTGTACGCCAGGTCCCTTCGCGACTTGTTGGTCATCGTCGCGATATTGAGGCCGGCCATCGCCATCTCATGCGAAATGCCGCCGACCATGTTCGGCACATTCGCATTGGCGATCGCCACCCGGAACAACGATTCCCTGGGCATGATCACGTCAGGGAAGTTCACCGAGTTGCGGATGGTGCCATCAAGCAGGTAGTCGCGCACTTGCTCAGCGACCATCACCGCGCAGTTTTCCTCAGCTTCTCGCGTCGAGGCGCCCAGGTGCGGCAGCAAGATCACGCCTGCCTGCTGTGCGAGATGCGGAGCTGGGAAGTCGCAGACATACTTCGCCAGCTGACCAGTCTCCAGAGCCTCCAAGATCGCGGTCTCGTCGACCACGCCGCCGCGGGAGAAGTTGAGCACCACCGCCCCAGCCTTCATCTGGGCAATCCCGCCGGCATCGACCATCCCGCGGGTTGCATCGACGAGCGGTACATGCAGTGTGAGGAAATTGCTGTGCTTGAGAACCTCACCCAGGCTGTGCGCCTTCTTGACCGTCGCCGGCAAGCTCCACGCCGAGTCCACGGTGATCTCCGGGTCGTACCCGATCACATGCATGCCAAGTTTGATCGCCGCATCGGCAACCAGACAGCCGATTTTGCCCAGGCCAACAATCCCGAGCGTCTGGCCCGCCAGCTCGTATCCGGCGAATGCCTTCTTGCCTGCCTCGACCTTCTGTTCCAGCTCCGGGTCGTCAGGGTCCAGCGAGTCCAGGTACTTCAGTGCATCGTCGATGTTGCGCGACGCCAGCAGCATGCCGGCAACCACCAGCTCTTTGACGGCATTGGCGTTGGCGCCAGGCGCGTTGAACACGGGGATCCCGCGCTCGGACATCCTCGCGATCGGGATGTTGTTGGTGCCCGATCCGGCACGGCCGACCGTCAGCAGGGACTCCGAAATCTCCATGTCGTGCAGGTCGGCCGAACGAACCAGCACAGCGTGCGGATCGTCCACATCGGCCGACACCGCAAACCGATCCCAGGGCAACCGCTTCAGCCCGCCGGCCGAAATGTGGTTGAGGACCCGTACCCGATACTTCTCAGTCACTGTGTTTCAGCCCTTCGTCGCTGCGAATTCAGCCATGTAGTCCACCAGCGCCTGTACCCCTTCGATCGGCATGGCGTTGTAAAGCGAGGCCCGCATGCCACCGACCGAGCGGTGTCCCTTCAGCTCCACCAGGTCGTGCTTTGCGGCCTCGGCCAGAAAGTCAGCTTCGAGATCAGGATTGGCGAGCCGGAACGGGACGTTCATCCGCGACCGATCGGCCTTCTCGACAGGGCTGAAGTAGAACTCAGAGCTATCGATGAAGTCGTACAGCAGCGCGGCCTTGGCGGTATTGCGTTCCTCGGCAGCAGCCAGCCCGCCGGTCTCCAGCAGCCACTGGAACACCAAGCCCGCAACGTAGACCGCGTACGTAGGCGGCGTGTTGTACATCGAGCGCGTCTTGACGTGGGTTGCGTAGTCGAGCATTGCGGGC
This sequence comes from Propionibacteriaceae bacterium, assembly GCA_035489975.1. Lineage (GTDB taxonomy): Bacteria > Actinomycetota > Actinomycetes > Propionibacteriales > Propionibacteriaceae > Microlunatus. Next base: position 2,316 of record DATHIJ010000449.1, read on the forward strand.
GGCGTTGGCTCACCTAGGCCGACCAGGTCTTCGCGCACGATCACCAAGGCCAGCCCGGCCGGACCGATGTTCTTCTGCGCGCCCGCATAGATCAGGCCGAACCGCCCAACCTCCAGCGGGCGGGAAAGAATATTCGAGGACATGTCGCTCACAAGCGGTGCCTCGCCGACATCGGGTGTCCAGCCGAACTCGACTCCACCGATCGTCTCGTTGGCTGTGTAGTGAACGTACGCGGCGCGCTCGGTCAGCTGCCACTCAGACTGTGCCGGAACGTAGCTGAAGGACCGGTCCTCCGCACTCGCGGCCACGTGCACATCGGCCAATCCCTTAGCCGCGTTGATCGCCTTCTTCGCCCACTCACCGGTGTGGATGTAATCGGCGACGGCCCGGCCCCGGATCAGGTTCATCGGGATCATCTCGAACTGCAGCGAGGCTCCGCCTTGCAGAAAGAGCACGTGGTAGCCGTCGGGCACCCCAAGCAGCTTGCGGAGATCGGCCTCGGCCTGCTCGGCGATCGAGACGTACTCCTTGCCCCGATGGCTCATCTCCATCACCGACTGGCCCGAGCCGCGCCAATCGAGCATCTCGTCGGCCGCTTGCAGCAGCACTTCCTCGGGCAGAGTGCCTGGGCCGGCGCTGAAGTTAAAGACGCGTGGCATGAGTTTCGATCCTGACTGTCGGGTTTGAAACGAACGGCGGCCAAGCGTGGAGACTACATGCTGGCCGCAATCAGCCAGGCACTTTCTCGCTGTGGGGCGATCTAGCGCTGAGCGCCCCCCAGGCTTGACACTGAGGCATGGTGAGCCGTTGTCGCATTGGCGTCGCGGCGATCACGCTGGGAACAGTCCTTGCAGCGTTGTCGATCACGCCCGGAGCAGCCGAGCCAGCCACCGTCGTGTTGTATCCGACAAGCACATCCGCTTCCCGGCTGACCGGGTACGCGTTCGACACCTGCTCGGCGCCGCCGTTGGCGACCATGCAGGCTTGGAAGATCGCCTCGCCCTACCAGGGCGTCGGTGTTTACATCGGTGGCGTGAGCCGGAGCTGCGCGCAACCAAATCTCAACGCGGCCTGGGTGACAGCGGCATCACTGCAGGGCTGGCGAATCATTCCGATCTACGTAGGTCACCAGGCGCCGTGCACCGCCCGGCCGAACGCCACCAAGTTCGCCGGCGCCACCGCAGACCCGCTCGGGACCGCGGACGCAGCGGACGCGGTGTTGCAAGCCCAGGCATTGGGCATGCTGCCGGGCAGCGCCATCTACGGCGATATGGAGCACTATTCACCGACCGACACAGCGTGCCGTACGGCCGTGTTGACCTACGTCTCTGCCTGGACCAAGGAGCTGCACCGCCTGGGCTACCTGGCGGGCATGTACGCCAACCTCTCCACCGGTGCTAAGCACCTCTCCGAGGCGTACGTCGCGCCGGCGTACGCTCGCCCGGACGTGCTGTGGATGGCGCGCTGGGACGGAATTGCCACGCTGACCGGCTGGGCTGGCATTCCCGACGCGCTGTGGTCCAATCATCAGCGCGGGAAACAGTACCGCGGCGACCATGTCGAAACCCACGGCGGCGTCAAGATCAACATCGACAGCGACCTCTTCGACGCGCCGGTCGCGACCGTCGGCTACGCGTACCAGATCACAAGTTCGGCCAATCTCAACGGCCGAAGCGGGCCGATGACCTCGACTCCGGTTGTGCAGAGCTACCCGCCCGGTGCGACCGTGGGGGTCGTCTGCCAGACCGCTGGCACCAAGATCGGCACCACGTCTGTATGGAACAAGCTGACCGATGGCAGCTACGTCAGCGACTACTACGTGAGCACACCTTCGAACACCAGCTACAGCGCGCCGCTGCCACGTTGCACCTATCTCTTCCAGGTGACCATCCCGACACTGAACAAGCGCACCGGCCCAGGCCCCAGCTACGCCATCTCGGGCACCCTTCCCGGCGGCGCCCTGGGCTGGGTGACCTGTCAGCGCCCCGGATCCAAGGTCGGCACTACGTCGGTCTGGGACAAGCTGGACGACGGCACTTACGTCTCTGATTTCTATCTCGCAACGCCTAGCAAGACGACGTACAGCTCGCCACTTCCCCGCTGTTGAGCTGGGCGCGGCTCGGCTACATCACTCAAACGCCACTCCGCAGCGGCTACTTGGACTGCGCCGCATCTGCAGATGCTGCGGGGTCCAAGTAATTGATGCGGAGTTGATGAACTATACGAGTAATCGAATTTGTGTTTGAATAGAGCACGATGCGATGGGCCGAACAAGAGATCTCGAACCAGGCAGGCGATCCGTCGGCGTTGCCAGGACTGGACCGACTGCAGAATCTGGTTCGGTCGGTGCGCACACCGGAGTTCGCGGGCATCACCTTCCACGAAGTCTTGGCCAAGTCGGCGCTGAACCGGGTACCCGCCGCTGCCGCCCTGCCGTTCAATTGGACTATCAACCCGTACCGTGGCTGCAGCCACGGCTGTGTCTACTGCTTCGCGCGCAACACCCACACCTACCTTGATCTGGATGCTGGGGAGGACTTCGACCGCCAGATCATCGTCAAGATCAACATCGGTGACGTGCTGGCACGCGAGTTGCGCCGGTCGAGCTGGACGCATGAGCCTGTCGCGCTCGGTACCAACACCGATCCCTATCAGCGGGCCGAAGGTCGCTACCGGCTGATGCCGGGGATCATCGCCGCACTGACGGGGTCCGGCACTCCCTTCTCGATCTTGACCAAAGGCACTACGACGCGGCGAGATCTGCCGCTGCTCGCCGTCGCCAGCCGTGCCGTACCGGTCAGCATGGGGGTATCCATTGCGCTCCTCGATGAGAACATCCATGCAGCACTCGAGCCCGGTACGCCGACGCCGCGAGCCCGGCTCGATCTGGTTCGCGCCATCGTGCAGGCAGGTCTGCCATGCCAGGTGCTGGTCGCACCGATCTTGCCGATGATCACCGACAGCGATGAGCAGATCGATGCCCTGCTCGGACAGATTGCCGCCGCGGGAGCCTCCAGCGCGACGGTGTTCGCACTGCACCTGCGCCCGGGCGCTCGGGAGTGGTTCCTGCACTACCTCGGCAGACATCACCCGCTGCTGCTCGGCCCGTACGGCCAGCTTTACAGCAAAGGCTCCTACGTCACCCGCTCGTACGCCGCCAACCTGGCTCGTCGCTCATCGGCGCTACTGCGCAAACACGGTCTTGACCGAATGGACAGCACGTTGCGGATCCCCGATTCACGTGCAGCACCAATCCCTCCACACCTCGCCCTCAGCGAGCCCAGTCTCTTCTGAGAAACGACC
>DATHIJ010000450.1:0-8437 GCA_035489975.1 Propionibacteriaceae bacterium
TCAGCTCACGAGACCGATCAACGAGGAACAGCTCCCCGTCGAGCAGGTAGCCGACGTCTCCAGTCGGGAACCAGCCCAGCTCTCCGGGCCCGCCGCGACCGTCCGGCCAGTAGCCGGAGAACAGGTTGTCACCGCGAATCCAGATCTCGCCGGGTTCGGTCTCCTCGGTGCCGTCACCGATCTTGACTTCGACGCCGGGCAGCGGGCGGCCGACGTGACCATGCCCGAGCAGTTCGCCGCCCACAGTGGCCGACACACCGGGCGCTGCCTCGGTCAATCCGTATCCCTGATCGACCCTCAGTCCAGTGCGCGTAGTGAACTGCTCTCGAAGATCAACTGGCAGCGGCGCGGCACCAGACACCACGGTCCTCACCGAGCCGAGGCTGGCAACTGCCCGCTCGTCCTCCAAGATCCGGCTCAGCATTTGCGGTGCCAGCGGCAGATTGGTGATGGCCTCGCCGGCCAACACCTCGGCGAAGCCCTCGTACCCATCCATGATCACCAAGCGGGCCCCGGACATGGCCCAACTCCCGAGCACCGCGTTCAAGCCGAAGACATGGAACAACGGCAGCGCGGCCAGCACCACCGATTCTCGGTCCAGCATCTCGAGTGAGGCGACGCTGACCAGGTGCGTCAGCAGCGCGCGGTGGCTGAGCATCGCTGCCTTCGGCTCCCCTGAGGTGCCGGCGGTGTAGAGCAGGACGGCCAGCGCTTGGGGGTCCCTAGGCGAGCTGACCGGTTCGGCTGCTGCGTCGGACAGCTCATCAAGCCCTTGCGGAGTGAGGCTTACCTGATGCACAGCCTCCAGCGATTCGGCTGCAGCCGTGAACAGCACCCGCGCGCCGCAGTCGTTGATCAGTGCGCGCAGTTCTTTAGCTGTGGATTGGGGATTGATCGGCACGGCGACGTAGCCCGCGCGCAAGGTCGCGAGGTAGGCCACGACGAATTCGATGCTGTTTGGACCGACAAGAGCGATTCGATGCCCAGCCACCAGGCCGTGAGCTGACAATCCAGCGGCGACGGCGTCGATCCGACGGTCTAGCTCGGCCCAGGTCATGGCGCGGCGCACCGGGATCGGCTGAACGAGTGCCACTGCCCCGGGCTGGGCCTCCGCGTACCGAGCCACAAGATCGGCGAGGTTGTTCTCCAGCTGTTCAGCGTTATGCAACCGGACGGCTGTATCTTCCTCGTTCACCCACCTGAGTCTGGCACGCCGAACAGCGGAGAAGGACATTATGGTGATGACGTGATCGGACCGAAGAGCGCGATGAGTAGATCGGCGGGCAAGCCGCCCGGGTACGTCGGCGATGTTGAGTCCTTGCCGGGCAGTGACGCGTCGGCAATTCCGGTCGACCACGACGATCCGCGGGCCGCGGCAGGCCCGCTGCGTCCCGCACCGGATGATGTGAGCGCAAGCGACGAGCAGCAGGTTCCATTGATCCATGAGGATCCAACCGCGGCGGCGTTCTTCGATCTCGACAACACGGTGGTCCAAGGCGCCTCACTTTTCCACTTCGCCAAGGGTCTGTATCGGCGCGGCTTCTTTCCGCCACGGGTGATCTTGAAGGGCCTCTGGCTGCAGGCGTACTTCCGCGTGGTGGGACGGGAGAAGCCAGGCCACATCCAAGATGTCCGCAGCGTCACATTGGGCTTCATCGAAGGGCATACCGTCACGGAGCTGACCGAGATCGCAACCGAGGTTTACGAGGAGTCCATCGCTGGTCGCATCTGGCCCGGGACTAGGGCGCTTGCCCAGACGCACCTCGACGTAGGGCAACAGGTCTGGCTGGTGACTGCCGCACCGGTGGAGGTAGCCGGCATCGTCGCTGCGCGGCTGGGACTGACCGGCGCGCTGGGTACGACGGCCGAGCACACCGACGGTGTCTACACCGGCCGGCTCAAAGGTGATCTGCTCCACGGCCCGGCCAAGGCCGAGGCGGTACGCGCGCTGGCACATGAGCACGGATTCGATCTTGCCCGCTGCTTCGCGTACTCGGACTCCTACAACGACCTTCCCATGCTGTCGCTGGTCGGCCACCCGTGCGCTATCAACCCCGACGGGAGGCTGCTGGCGCACGCCGAGGAACAAGACTGGCAGATTCAGGACTATCGGAGCGGTCGGAAGGCGGCGCGCCTCGGCCTGTTCGGTGCTGGGGCCGCCGGCGCGACTGCCGGTGCAGTGGCGACGGGCTTTGCCGTCAGGCGCGTCATGAAGGGCTAGTGTCCGCCGGATTAGCTCTTGCGGCTCAGGAGGTAGAGCACCAGCGTTGCTACGCCAAGGTACGCCGCGTAGCCGAAGAGCCCGAGTACGGCCAGCGCCTCGGCGCGGCCGTTCTGGTTCGCGAACAGGCCCATCAAGATGACCGCGATTGACAGTAGCGCCAAGGCGCCGGCGCCGACGTACACGAAGCCCTTGAGCTGCTCGAGATCAATCCGCCGCTCCTGATCGACACTGACTGCGGTCTCGCTGGGCTCGTCGGCGGCTGCTACTCGCTGGCGCAGCCTGACCACGATCACGGTGAAGCCAGCGAAGGCCAGCAAGATCACCGCCAAGGCCCAGAACACGAGGCAAAGGTTAGCTGGGCAGCCTTCCCTGCTAGAAGAAAGCGCTTCGTCGTTGCATGAGCAGCGCGTACAAGGTCTGCTGAATCGTCTCCCGGACCTGGTCGGTGATGTTGAACACGATCATGGGATCATCGGCCGCGCCGGAACCGAGCTCGTCGGTGGTGATTGCATCGCCGAACTCGATGATCCACTTGCTCGGCAACGGGATCATGCCGAGCGGACCCAGCCAGGGAAACAGCGGCGTGATCGGGAAGTACGGCCACCCCAGCAACCTTGCGAGCGCAGGCGCTCGGGCGATCAGCGGGTAGATCTCCTCCGAGCCGACAATCGCGGTTGGGATGATCGGCACCTGAGCCCGGAGCGCTGCCGAAACGAATCCCCCGCGGCCAAACCGCTGCAGCTTGTAGCGATCGGCGTATGGCTTGCCAAGGCCTTTGAACCCTTCAGGGAAGACAGCCACCAGCTGATTGGAGGCAAGCAGGCGATCTGCATCTTCCTGGCAGGCCAAAGTGCTACCCGTCTTCCGAGCAAGATCTCCGGAGAATGGCGTCTTGAAGATCAAGTCCGCCCCCAACATCCGGACATGACGGGCGATCTCGTCGTAGACCACCGTCTGCAAGATCATCCCATCGATGGGCAACGTGCCTGCGTGGTTCGAAACCAAGAGGGCCGAACCATCAGTGGGAAGGTTCTCCGCCCCTCGAACCTCGACTCGGAACCAGGAGTCAGCGAGCAGACGCAGCAGCGGCAGATAGGCCTTGACGGTGAACTCGGGGTCGAATCCGAACTCATCCACCGCGTAGTCGCCGCGGAGTCGCTCGCGCAGGAAGGCGCTAATCTGCTCCAGCGACTTATCCCAGTCCACGCCCAGCGGAGCTGAAGCGTGCAATGGGTTGCCCAGCCGCGTGATTGGTGACTTCAGGCTTGCGACCGATCGGGAGGCAAGTCGAACCAGCTCGCTCAGCAGACCGCCAAGCGTCGGGGTCGGAGGAATTTCATTTGAGTCGCGACCCGCCTGACCATCAGTTGCCGATCCTTGGGACGCCCCCTCAGATCCGGCACTGCCGGCACGGCGCCGCGGGTCGCGGCTACCGAACTGGATGATCTCCGCCTCAGCCATCTCTAGCCCGTCGCACTTCCGAGCACACGGCGTACCGCCTCGAGCGTGCTGTCAACCCGCTCCGGGTTCAGCATCCCGACCTTGCTCACGCCGACGAACTGCTCCAGCGCCGCCAGGCTGGTGAACCTCGGAACGAATCCCGTCTGGGACGCGAACCGGGACGTGTCCATGGCACGACCGTAGGTCAGCGCGTCAACCTGGTCGGCTGAGAAGTCCACCAACCGCGCTTTGCGTACCAGCGTGGCAACCAACGGCGCAGCTGCCCGAGGGACGCCGACAGTCGGCCGACCCATCTTGCGGAGCGCCTGGGAGAGAGTGACGATATCGGGCGCCGCGACGTTGAAAGTGCCCGGCACGTCACGGTGAGTCACCAGCAGCAAGGCGTCGATCGCGTCGCTGGGATGCAGGAACTGGAGCCGCGCATCGAATCCCATGACTCGCGGCACGAGCGGGAGCGAGAGGTAACGGGTCACGTGGCTATCGACGCCGACGCCCATCAGGTTCGCCAACCGCAGAGTCGTCACAACAACATCGGGGCGGCGACGGGCCAGGCCACGAACGTAGCTTTCGATCTCGACTGAATCCTTGCCGAAACCCGTACGCGGCTGGGCGCGGGGCGACATGTCCTCGGTGAACTTAGCCGGATCTCGCGGGGAGGCACCGTAGACCGATATCGAACTTTGCACGACCAGTTTCCGGATCGTGTCCGCCCGCTGGCACGCCGCCAGCAGCTGCATCGTGCCGATGACATTGATCTCCTTCATGGAGGAGCGTCCACCGGCGCTTCCAGGGGCCGCCACCACGGCAAGATGGACGACAGTGTCGACGCGCCGGGCGGCGATCACTTTCGCGATCACGGGATTGCGGATGTCGGCGCGTACGAAATCGGCTTTACCCAGGTCGTGACGCGGTGGGATCACATCGAGCCCGACCACCTCGACATGTTCTTCAGCAGCGAGCGAGCTGGCGAACCTGGCACCCAGGTCACGCGAGACCCCGGTGACGAGGACAACCCGGTCGGTGGCCATCATGGTCCAGCCGCGGCGCTACTTGCCCGCGCGACGGCGCTGGATACGTGTGCGCTTGAGCAGTTTGCGATGCTTCTTCTTCGCCATCCGCTTGCGACGCTTCTTGATGACCGAACCCACTGTGTAACCCCTCGTTCCCGAGACGTCGCTCCGGTCCCGGACTTGATCACTGTCGGCGCCTGTCGCCGCACAACTCCCGCATGTTACCGGGCGGCGGAGATAGATGCGAGTCAGGAGGGCTCACGTGCCCTGAGCCTGTCGAAGGGCACCCGGCGGACTTCGACGAGCTCAGCCCACATAGCACGCCCAAGCGGCTCACGACGAGACTGGTCTCGTGAGCAGCTACCTCGACGACTTCTCCCCTGGAAGCGGCCTGCGCAGCCGGCCGCGGGCTTGGCTGTCGAGCGACACTGTGATGCTCAGTCTGAACGGTGATTGGAAGTTTCGGTGGTCGCCGGTGGCTTATGGCCTTGACGATACAGCCGCCGATCCGGATTTCGACGACACCGGGTGGGACACCATCCCAGTCCCTTCTCATTGGGTGCTGCCAGGCACGTCCGCGAAGGCGCTGCAGGGCAGGTACGGCCGACCGATCTACACCAATATTCGGTATCCGTTCCCGATCGATCCGCCGCACGTCCCCGATGAGAATCCCACTGGTGATCATCGCCGGATCTTCGAGCTGCCGAACTGGTCGTCGGAACGGGTGCTGCTTCGTTTTGATGGTGTGGAGTCGGTCTACCGCGTCTGGTTGAACGGCACCGAGATCGGCGTTGGCAAGGGCAGCCGGCTGGTGCAGGAATTCGACATCACTGATGTCGTGCAACCAGGCAAGAACGTGATCTTGGTGCGGGTGCACCAGTGGTCCTCGATGAGCTATCTGGAAGACCAAGATCAATGGTGGCTGCCTGGAATCTTTCGCGATGTCACGTTGCTGGGCCGCCCACTGGGGGCGGTGGATGACGTCTGGTTGCGTACCGAGTACGCGCCCAGCGGGCTGGGATGGATCGATCCGGAGATCATCGCCTCCGAGCGCGCATTCCCACTTGTGATCAAGATCGCCGAGCTCGGCGTCGAGCAGCGCTTCGAGGGGCCAAGCGACATCGCGGCGTTCGCGGTCGGACAGGTCGAGCCGTGGAGTGCGGAGGTGCCCAGACTCTATGAGGCGCGCGTCAGCTCAACGGCCGAGAAGCTCACCCTGCGGCTGGGTTTTCGGCGCGTCGAGATTGATGGTGACATCCTCAGGGTCAACGGGAATCAGGTGATCTTCCGCGGCGTCAACCGGCACGAGATCCATCCGATCAAGGGCCGGATGTTCGACGAACAATACGCGCGAGCAGACATGATCATGATGAAGCGAGCCGGGATCAACGCAATCCGCACCAGCCACTATCCGCCCCAGCCGCGCGTACTTGATCTTGCTGACGAGCTCGGCTTCTGGGTGATCGAGGAATGTGACCTCGAGACACACGGGTTTGTCGACTGTGGCTGGCAAGGAAACCCGAGCGATGATCCGCGCTGGACGGAAGCCTGCCTCGACCGCGTGGAACGTACTGTCGAGCGTGACAAGAACCACCCGTCAGTGATCATTTGGTCCCTCGGCAACGAGGCCGGAACCGGCACAAACCTCGCCCAGATGGCCGACTGGGTGCGGAGTCGCGATCCCGGGCGGCCGATTCACTACGAGGGCGACCACAGCTGTGCGTACACCGACATCTATTCACGGATGTACCCCAACTACCTCGAGACCGAGGCGATTGGTGCCGAGAGCGGCTTCATCTCCTACCTCAACGAACCCGCTGACGCGGAGCGAGTCCGCAGCAAGCCCTTTGTGATGTGCGAATACGCACATGCGATGGGCAATAGCCCAGGCGGCCTGCAGATCTACGACGAACTGACCGAGCGCTATCCCCGACTGCACGGCGGCTTCGTTTGGGAATGGCGTGATCATGGACTGTTGACCCGTGCCCCAGACGGTAGGGAGTTCTACGGCTACGGCGGCGACTTCGGCGAGGTCGTGCATGACGGCAACTTCGTGATGGATGGGATGCTCTTGCCGGACGGTACGCCGACGCCGAGCCTCGCTGAATTCACCCGGGTGAACCAGCCGGTTGTCTTCGGCCTCGATGGCAGTCTGGTTACCGTCCGCAATCGCTACCACACCCTGTCTACCGAGCACCTTCGATTCGTCGCGGTCAAAGAGGTGGACGGGCATTCGGTAGCCGAGGCGACAGTCCAGGTCCCCGGTCTTCGGCCCGGTCAAGAGCAAGCGGTCGCATTACCGGAGGAGCTGGTGAGGCCTGGTGACGGCGAGACCTGGCTGACGCTGAGAGCCGAGCTGGCCGTACCGACGGTGTGGGCCGATCCTGGCCATGAGGTGGCCTTCGGCCAGTTTGAGTTGACTGCGCCGGAATCGATCTCCGCGTTGCCCACCTGGCCGAGGCCGCCGCTCCTCAAGCCGTCGCAGCCAGTGATCACGCTCGGCCCTGGGCGGTTCGACGTCAACACCGGTCGGCTGCTCAGGCTCTACGGAACCGAGGTGGACGGTCCCCGGCTCGAGCTGTGGCGGGGACCAACTGACAACGATCGGAGCAGTTCCCGGGGCTCCTTTGAGCTGGCCAGCCCAGAGGAGAGTGGCGGCGAAGGCGTACCCGGCCCATCATCGGAACAACGCTGGCGGGACCGGGGCCTGGACCGGCTGGTACACCGGCTGGCTGAGATCTTTCATGACCATGATCAACTGTGGGCGGCAGTGCGAGTATCGGCTGCAGGAAGCAACCTCTTCGTCGATGTGAGCTATCACTGGCAGTTGACCGACGGACTCGCGCTCCTTGTCAGCGTCGTACCTTCTCCCGGTTGGGACTGCACCTGGCCGCGAGTCGGCGTACGGTTCGACCTGCCGCGGGGGTTGCGGCACGCAAGCTGGTTCGGCACGGGCCCAAACGAGTCATATCCCGATACTCGGTTGGCGGCACGGGTTGGCCGCTTCGCAGCCGATATCGACCAACTCAATGTCGCCTACTCCCGACCACAGGAGACAGGGCATCGCAGCGAGTTGCGCTCGCTGGTGATCTCCGATGGAACCGCTGAACGGCTGCGCGTGGCTACCTGGCCGAACCCGAGCCACCATAGGCCTGGCTTCACATTGAGTGCGTACACCCCGCAGCAGCTCGATCGGGCGCGCCATCCGTACGAGCTTGTTGCCGGTGAGTGGGTGTACCTGTTCCTCGATGAGGCGGTACACGGGATTGGCTCACGCTCCTGTGGCGTGGACGTCTTGCCCGAGCACGCGCTCTGGCCAAGTCGACGGCAGTTCGGGCTTGAGTTTCGCGAGCCTTAGAGGTCAGCCGGCGCTGAAGTAGGCGTTGTCCAGATAGGTGTTGAGGGCCTTTTCGGTCACCCGAAAACTGCGGCCGAATTGCACAGCCTCCAGTTGCCCAGAATGAATCAAGCGATAAACCGACATCTTCGACAGCCTCAGAATTGCGGCCACCTCGGCGACGGTAAGGAACTTGCCAGCTTGGAGGTTGCTGGCGAGCGGAGTCACGCCTCCAGACGCTGACTCTGCCGGCTTCGATTCGTCATTCATCTTGCGACTCTCAATCTGCACCCCGTCCGCGCCGGCTTCCCCTCCAGCGTCGTAGGTACTGAAGTGAGAATAGTGCCAAATGATGCTGTTGGTACAGCAGATACATAGGAAATATTGGTGACACGCCGCCGAGAG
>DATHIJ010000451.1:0-10270 GCA_035489975.1 Propionibacteriaceae bacterium
AGCCCGAGCAGGATCAGGACACCGGCGAAGATCAGGACCCCGAGCAAGATCAGACACCCGAGGATGAGACCAAGCGCAAGTTCCGGGAGGCGCTGGCTGCCAAGCAGGGTCGTAAGGGCGAGGACCACATTGACAACGCCCAGCAGAACGCGCACTCACACGGTCCAGTTGAGACCAAGCGCACGTTCCGCCGTAAGACCGGGTAGATCCGCTAGCCAGCTCAGCGGCTCAAGCAGCGACCGCGGCCTTTCCGAGCCGTGTGAAGCCGGCGAAGGGCTCTTGGCTCGTGGGCGCCTCTTCGGTGCCGTCTAGCTGCTGAATCAGTTCGAGGACACCTGCCCGAGGCGTCCCGTAGATCTGATACCGACTCCCCTGCTCGAGGAAGGTGGCGTACGCAATAGCGATGTGCTCGGTGATGACTCCCATGTGGTGAACCATTGATTCCGCGTCCGGGTGGACCTGGACCACGGTGACCTCATTAGCCTCGGGTTCCGCGTACGCCTCGAATGACAGCAAGCGGGGTTCGTTTGGCATGACGGTGGTCTCGATGTAGTTCGCGAACCAGGCCTTGAACTCCTCCAGCTTGCCCGGCTTCACCTTGTGCGTTCCGATGAAAATGAACGGCGCGGTCATGACGGCCTCCTTGATGACTCTCACGCCCGACCATCGGGGTGATACCGCAAATATGCGGGGCAGTGGCGTACCGAGGCATCGGCATGTCGGGCCAGACTGAGCGATGACCAATGGGTATTTCTACCGAGCCACCCTCGGCGGGATGATAGGGCGGGAGAGGGGCCGCCATGGCGGATGGTGCGACCCGGTTGAGCGAGGCTCGGGAGTTGCACGCGCAGTCGCATTGGGCCGAGGCATGCGTACAGTTCGCCGCTGCCGATCGCGTCGGGCAGCTGGACGCTGATGATCTCGAGCGTTATGCCGAGGCTGCGCAGATCCTGGGTCGCGGTGCTGAGGCGATTCAGCTACTTCGGCGGGCGTTCAACTTACGTATCGATGCAGGGGAAGTCGATCAGGCGATCACATCTGCCTTCTGGCTCTTTCAGGCTCTGATCATCAACGCGGAGTTCGCACGGGCCAGAGGCTGGGCAGCGCAGGTGCGGCGCAGCATGCCGGATGTCGACAACGGATGGTTTCTCTTCACCGAGGCCTATTTTTTGATTGCTACTGGCGACTACGACCAGGCTGCCCAGCTCCTGGCCCGCGCCGCTGACATGGGGTCTCGACGTCGTGAGACCGACTTGATCGCCTTTGCCACCACAGTCTGGGGACGGGCATTGATCAAAGCTGGCAGGTTCGAGGAAGGTCTCAGCCGCTTGGACGAGGCGATGCTCCCGGTGATGGAACGCGACACGTCACCGCGTGCCACAAGCATGATGTACTGCAGCGCGATCGCCACGTGCCACGAGGCCCGCGAGTTCGGCCGGGCCCACGAGTGGACCGATGCTCTGGGAGCCTGGCTCGACTCGCTACCCAGGCTCGGCGGCGCATACTTCGGCAATTGCCGCATCTATCGCGCGTACCTGATGTGCTTGCGCGGTTCCTGGCAAGAAGCGTTGGAGGAGGTGGCTTTCGTCTGTGATGACCTCAGCGGAAATTACGGCCAGCTAGTCGCCGGCCATGCCCACTACCAGCTCGCCGAGATACAGCGCCTGCTCGGGCACCCTAAGGCGGAGGCCAGCTACCGCCAGGCGGCAGAGTTGGGCGGGCCAACCCAACCGGGCCTGTCCCTGCTGCGGCTGATCCAAGGCGAGTTCGATAAGGCGCTCCTCGGCATCCGGCGCGGGCTCGCCGAAACCCCAGGACAGCTTGAGCGTCTCGATCTGCTCACGGCCGCTGTCACGATCATGCTGGCGGCTGGAGATATCGATGCAGCGCGGCAGGCGATGGCCGAGCTGGCCGGCATCGCTGCGGTTTACTCGACCCCAGGGCTGCAGGCCGAGCTCGCCGCGGCCCGCGGAGCGGTCGCACTCAGCGACGGGGATCCCGCGACAGCTCTGCCACTACTGCGAAACGCGGCCCGGTCCTGGCGGGAGATCGACGCCCCTTACGCCGTTGCAACCGTGTCGGTCCTCATCGGCCTGGCGTGTCGGGCGGTTGGCGACGAAGACGCTGCCGAGGTCGAGCTCACCTCAGCGCGGTCTACCTTCGCCCGCCTTGGCGCCCACCCCGATGTGCGTCGTGTCGAGCAGCTCTTGCATCCGGCTCAGGCGGTCGGCCCTTTGAGCGCGCGCGAGATCGAGGTATTGAAGCTGGTAGCGGCCGGCAAGACAAATCATGCGATTGCGACCGAGCTGTTCGTCAGCGAAAGAACCGTGCATCGCCACGTCAGCAACATCTTCGACAAGCTGGGTGTCCACTCCCGTACGGCGGCAGCGTCATATGCCATCCAGCACCATCTTGTCGATCTCGGGATCCTCTGACCGACCCACCGTCGGAAACCTAGGTGAACCCAGGTTGCCTACGCTCTGCATACGTTGCAACCTATGCACAGCGACTGCAAACTGGGTTAACCCAGTTTTCCGACACAGGTGCCTATGTGCCCTGAGCCAGTGCAAGGGCGTCATCGAACTGCTCCGCCAGCCTGACCCGTACGCCGTCCTGATCAACCTGGAACCGGACCTCCGAAAGGTCGCTGACAATGGCGTCGGCGTCGAGCGCCTCTCGCGCTGTCGTCGTCACAACGGCCAACGTGAAGCAACCAGCGGCCCGAGCTGCCTCCAGTCCACTCGGTGCATCTTCGACCACAAGGCAGCGCCGGGGGTCGGCGCCCAGCCGCCGCGCCGCCTCGAGGAATGGCTCGGGGTGCGGCTTGCCATGCACGACATCATCGGCCGTTACCAGCACCGAGGGCGGCACGAGCTCCGCGGCCGCGATTCTGGCTTCCGCGAGCGGCACGGTACAAGAGGTCGCAATCGCGGTCTTCGCGGTTGCGAGGGAGGCCAGCGCCTCGACCGTGCCAGGGAGCACCACCACGTCGTGGAGATCGGCAATCTCCAGTTCAGTGATGCGTTGCATGCCTGCCTCATGCAGATGTTCGGGCATCACAGAGCGCACCACCGAGGCCGAAGGCGTGCCGTGATGCAGATGCAAGTCGATGGGGGGCAGCCCGTACTCGCTGGCCCAGGTCTCCCAGGCCCTTACCACGGCAGGGGTTGAATCGATGAGGGTTCCATCCATGTCGAAGATGACAGCCTCGAAGGCGATATCGGCCAACCGACCTAAACTCACGCTTGCTCCTCTGATGCCGGCCTGCAAGGTCTAGGGCCGTTCACTGTGGGCAACCTTTCAAGATCCTCCGATAGTCCGCTCTTGACCAGAAAGCCTGGACTTTGTTGCCAACAGCTTTGTTGAGTGAGCGCTCACTCACTATGCTTGTCCGGTGACCCGCGCTGCTCCCTTGCCGCTCGATGAGCGCCGAGCCGCGCTCATCGCAGCCACCGAGCCACTGCTGGAGCGGTTCGGCCGCGAAGTGAGTACCAAGCAGATTGCCGAGGCGGCGGGTATCGCGGAGGGGACGATCTTCCGAGCCTTTGCGACAAAAGAGGCGCTGATCGATGCAGTTATCGAGGACGCCTTTGGCATCCAGCGCACCTGTGACGAGCTTGCCCAGGTCGATCTGGCTCTGAGCCTCGAGAAGCGGCTGGTTGCGGCAGTCGTTATTCTCCAGGAGCGGCTGCGCAGAGTTCTCGCGTTGTTCGGATCACTCCGGCTGCGTAAGGAGGCACATGATTACGACAGCTTTCGGGCCAAGCAGCAGGCCGACAACGAGCTTCTCAACAGTGCCATCGTCCCGTTGATCAAACCCGACCAAGATCAGCTCAGGCTGGCTGCGATCGAGGCGGCCAGCGCCGTGCGCGCAATCACCTTCTCGATGACCCACCACATCCTCGGCGACCAGCGTCTCGCCGAACCGCAGCAGATCGTTGATCTTGTCTTGCACGGCATCTGCCGGAGCACGTCATCACACGGAGCACCGACATCATGCTGACCCGCCTGCTCCGCACGTACCTCGCTGCGTACCGGCGCCCGATCACTGGTCTGCTGATCTTGTCGCTAGCCGGCACTATGGCCGCGTTGCTGTTGCCCAGCCTGAATGCGGCGATCATCGATGAGGGTGTGGCTAGGGGCGACATTGCCTTCATTTGGCGTACGGGCCAAATGATGCTCGCGGTCAGTCTGGTACAAGTTGGCTGCTCGATCTGGGCGACCTACCTGGGCGCGAAGACTGCGATGAGCTTCGGCCGCGACGTACGCGCCTCACTCTTCGAGCGGGTGCTCTCCTTCTCCTCCCGGGAGCTCAATCACTTCGGCGCGCCCTCGCTGATCACCCGCAACACCAACGATGTGCAGCAGGTGCAGCTGCTCGTGCTGCTGAGCAGCACCATGTTCGTCGCAGCGCCGATCACCATGATCGGCGGCATCTTCATGGCGCTGCGCACCGACATCGGCCTCTCCTGGTTGGTCGCCGTGGCGATGCCAGTGCTTGCGATCTCGATCTTCTTGGTAATCCGAAAGATGCGGCCGCTGTTCCGTTTGATGCAGACCCAAATCGACACTGTCAACCGGGTGCTGCGCGAGCAGATCACAGGCATCAGGGTGGTCCGCGCGTTTGTTCGCGAGCCTTATGAGACAGCGCGCTTTGCGCGGGCCAACACCGAACTAACTGCCACGGCCACGTCAGTGGGCCGCTACGTGGCGTCGATCTTCCCGATCGTGATGTTCATCCTGAACGTCTCCAGTGTGGCGGTTCTGTGGTTTGGGGCGCAGCGCATTGATGCCGGAGACATGCAGATCGGAGCGCTGACCGCCTTCCTGACCTACCTGGTGCAGATCTTGATGTCGGTCATGATGGCAACTTTCCTGTTGTTGATCGCGCCGCGCGCCGCAGTGTGTGCCGAACGGATCCAGGAAGTGTTGGACACCGAGTCCTCGGTGCTGCCGCCGCCACATCCGGTCAAGGAGTTGCGGACCGCAGGGGTGGTGGAGTTCGCGGGTACGGAGTTCACCTACCCAGGAGCCGAATCGCCGGTGTTGCGGGACATCAGCTTCACCGCTGAGCCAGGGCAAACGACCGCGATCATCGGCTCGACGGGCGCGGGCAAGTCCACTTTGATCTCACTCATCCCGCGGCTGTTCGATGCCACTGGCGGCTCTGTGAAGGTGGACGGCGTTGAGGTGCGGGACTGCGATCCGGAAATGCTCTGGAGCCGCATCGGGCTGGTACCGCAAAAGGCCCTTCTCTTCTCCGGCACCGTCGGCAGCAACCTTCGGTATGGCAATCCGGATGCCACCGACGAGGAGCTCTGGCGGGCACTTCGGGTGGCCCAGGCTGAAGAGTTCGTACGCGAAATGCCGGGACAGCTAGAGGCGTCGATCTCCCAGGGCGGCATCAATGTTTCCGGCGGTCAGCGACAACGCCTCGCGATTGCACGGGCGCTGGTGAAGCGGCCGGAGATCTATGTCTTCGATGACTCCTTTTCAGCGCTTGATGTTGCCACGGACGCGCGGCTGCGTGCCGCGTTGCAGCGGGAGACTGCCGAGGCTGCGGTCATCATCGTGGGGCAGCGCGTGGCGACGATCGCTGACGCGGACAAGATCGTTGTGCTGGAGCACGGCGAGGTTGTCGGCCGCGGAACACATGATGAGCTGCTCGCGCACTGCCCAACGTACGCCGAGATTGTGGACTCGCAGCTCAGTGCAGAGGAGGCCGCCGCGTGAGCGGCAACGGCCAGACCGCCCCCACGAGCGGCAATGGGCAAGCAGCGCCGAAGGCGCCCGAGCGGCCTAAGTATGGTCCACCGGCAGGTTCCAGCCGCATGTTTGGACAAACGCGGCCGGTTGAGAAGTCGCTGAACTTTCTGCCATCGCTGAAGCGGCTGCTCGGGCACTTGGCACCGGAGCGGATGATCTTGATTCTGGCCGTTCTGCTCGCGGTTGCCGGCGTCGTGATGAATGTACTGGGCCCGAAGATCTTGGGCATGGCCACAGATGTGATCTTCACCGGCGTTCTCGGCAAGGACCTGCCAAGCGGGGCTTCCAAGGAGCAGGTGGTCGCTGAATTGCGTGCCGAAGGCAACGATCAGTTTGCCGACATGATCGAGCGGCTGGACGTGATACCGGGGCTGGGCATCGACTTCACGCAGTTGGCGCAGCTCCTGCTGCTGGCGCTGGTTCTGTATTTGGTGGCGTCATTGTTCTTGTGGTTGCAGGGTTACCTGTTGAACGGAGCGGTGCAGCGGTCCATCTACAGGCTGCGTAGCCTGGTTGAGGAGAAGATCAACCGGCTGCCACTCAGCTACTTTGACAAGCAAACCCGCGGTGAACTGCTAAGCCGGGTGACCAATGACATCGACAACATCTCCCAAGCGCTGCAACAAACCCTGAGCCAGGTGCTGACCTCCCTCCTCACCGTCATCGGCGTCACAGTGATGATGTTTGTCGTCTCGCCGGTGCTGGCGCTCATCGCGCTGGTGACGATTCCGGTATCGATCTTGGTAACAGCGTTGATCGGAAAACGCTCCCAGAAGCTCTTCATCCAGCAATGGAAGTCCACCGGAGAGCTGAACGGCCACATCGAGGAGGCCTTCACCGGCCAGTCGCTGGTGAAGGTGTTCGGCCGGCAGCGTGAGGTCGAGGAAGTCTTCGCGGAGCGGAACCGGGTGCTGTTCAGGTCCAGCTTCGGCGCCCAGTTCGTCTCCGGTTTGATCATGCCGACGATGTTCTTCATCGGGAATCTCAACTATGTGGCGATTGCCGTGATCGGTGGGCTCCGCGTCGCCAGCGGCACGATGACCCTCGGCGACGTACAGGCGTTCATTCAGTACACCCGGATGTTCACACAGCCCGTGACTCAACTGGCATCGATGGCGAACGTGCTGCAGTCCGGTGTGGCATCGGCAGAGCGCGTCTTTGAGGTGCTCGACGAAGAAGAACAAGTTCCCGAAGAAGCCAGGGCGCTGAACCCGACCTGCGGGCGGGTGGCGTTCGAGCACATCTGGTTTTCTTACGATGCCGACACCGCCAAGGGGGACGACCCCCTTGAACTCCCGAAAAAGAGAAAGCCGCTGATCGCGGATCTGTCGCTGGTCGCCGAGCCGGGAAGCACGGTGGCCATCGTTGGCCCGACCGGTGCCGGCAAGACCACACTAGTCAACTTGATCATGCGGTTCTACGAGCTCGACCGCGGCCGGATCACCCTCGACGGGGTGGACATTGCCACGGTGCCGCGGTCGGCGTTGCGAAGCAACATCGGCATGGTCCTGCAAGATACGTGGCTGTTCCATGGCACCATCCGAGACAACATTGCCTACGGACGGCCGACCGCCAGCGAAGAAGAGATCCATGCCGCGGCGGAAGCGACCTATGTTGATCGCTTCGTGCATGCATTGCCGGACGGCTATGACACTGTCCTTGATGAGGAAGCCAGCAATATCAGCGCCGGCGAGAAGCAGCTGATCACTATCGCCCGGGCGTTCCTTGCTGACCCTGCGCTGCTGATCCTGGACGAGGCGACGAGCTCGGTCGACACCCGAACCGAGGTTCTCGTGCAGCGGGCCATGGCAGCGCTGCGCTCCGATCGAACCAGTTTCGTGATCGCTCACCGACTCTCCACCATTCGGGATGCCGACGTGATCTTGGTCATGGAAGACGGCCAGATCGTTGAGCAAGGCACCCACCAGGAGCTGCTTGAGGCTCGCGGGCACTACTTCGATCTCTATAACTCGCAGTTCACCGCAGCCATCGAGGAGCCGGAGGAGGAGCGACCGGCGGTCCCTGTTGGCGCTGGCCCGGCGACCGGTCGCAGGCCGTTCTGAGAGCTTCGGGGGTCACCTCGCTGTCAGCATGTCGATGGCCTCGCGCACCATCGCGATGACCTCCTCGGGGTGCTCCTCGATCATGGCCCAGGTGAACCGCAGCACGAACCAGCTGTCCAGGACAAGGAGGTTCTGTCGCCGCCGATCGGTCTCGAAGACTTCGGTTCCGGTGTGATACAACCGGCCATCGATCTCAATCACCAACTTGAGTTTGCGAAAGATCAGGTCGACATAGCAGGTCAGGCCGCGGAGAACGACCGGCTTGTTCGCCTCCCATCCGGTGATGCCAGCAGCCCGCAGGAGTCGATGGAATCTGCGCTCGGCCTTGGACCAGGGTTCGGCACGCGAATCGAGCAGCAACTGACGCCGGGTCGGGTTGCCTACTCGGGCCGAGGTGAGGTCCATGGCTCGCTGCAGCAGCGCGAGGGTCGTTGCTCTGGTCCGCAATGCTTGATCGATCGCGTCGCCACCAACCGTTGCGCAGAGATCCAATGCTGTCAGCGCCGGGGAGGTGAGGCGCAGTCCTGCCCGGCTGACGACAAGCTCTGCGGGAATCCGCCGACGGCTGAACTCATATCCTCGCTGCGGGCGGCGCTGATGCCCAAGGCTGCAGCTGACGCTGGCCGCGCGAATCTCGGGCCAGAATGATGCCCGAGCGGCGGCCCGTCCGACCAAGATTGCGTCCGGATCCCAGCGCATGAGCGCTCGCACCCGAGTCGGAAACAAATCGCACATCTCCAGCTGGGCATACACGCCCGGCAGGACTGCGCGCAGGCTGCCATTGCGGACGAGCCAGTCGATGGTGCTGGCAAGTTCGGGGTGCTCGCGGCGAGCGATTACACCCTCGGTCGCCAGGAGTTGCTGAATCTCAGGTTGCAAAGTCCTCACACTTAGTGAAGGCCTCAAAAAGGCCCCCGCTGTTAACGGGCGACACGAAATTCCCTGAAAAGTTCACTCCAGCCGAGCCTGAGGCGTGAATTGGACGACGAGGCCGCGGCTGGAGTGAAGTTTTCAGGGTTGCTGCTGGAAGCGTCGAAAGGTGAGGTTCATCCGCGGCCCGACCGGACGCGACGTCTTCGGAACCGCATGCGCGTAGTCGCTCTGCAACTCATCCCGCATGACAAGCAGGTCGCCTTCGCCAAGGTCCCAGCTCCACCGCGCACCAGTTGTCCGATGCCGCAGCAGGAATCGCCGGCGATCCCCGAGGCTGACCGACGCGATGGTTGGTCGCAGACCCAGTTCCGGCTCGTTGTCGCTGTGATAGCCCATTGAATCCTTGCCGTCCCTATAGAGATTGGCCAGGCAGGAATTGAAGTCCACACCCAGCTCGTGGCGAAGTCGCTCCCGCAGGCCCGCAAGTACTTCCGGCCATGGGGCAGGCTCGTTCACGATGCCGGAATAGCGGTAGGGCCCATCCCCCATCCAGGCAGTTAGGCGCGGCGTGAGCATGGTGTGGCCGTAAAGCGTGTGGGCGTGCTGCTCCCAGCCAATCTGGTCCTGAAGCACTCCGAGCAACCGATCAGGGTGTGCGACCCAACCGGGGTAGTAGTCGATGCAGCCTGGGACCTCGTGGCCCATGGTGCCAAGGTAACTGCGGCACGGGATCGCTCCCTCACGTGAGGGGTGCGTAAGCCCGACCTCATTGTCTGGTTACCAGCAGCGGCGCAGGATGGGGTGGTGCATAGGCGCGACGAGCGTGACGTGACCCGCGCCGCTCGCTGGTGGGCGCGGCTCGCCGGGGTCGTCGCCGGCCTGGCCGGCCTCGCTGTCGCCGGCCTCGCTGCTTGGCTCATTGCGCCGACCGGCTCGCCAGTCCCCGCCGTCGGCGAGCTGATCATCAGCCTGCTGCCCGCGCCCCTGGTCAACTTCGGCAAAGAAGTCCTCGGCTTTGCCGACAAACCGGTACTACTCGCGATCATTGTTGTCGCGGTGTTGATCATCTGTGGTTTGGCCGGCGAGCTCGAGTGGCGCCGCCGCTTTGCAGGTGCGCCGCTGTTTGCCGTCGTGGCCGTCATCGGGTTGGTGGGCGTCGGCGCGCAACCAGAGGTGACAATCAGCGCCTACATACCAACAATCGTCGGGTTGCTACTGGGCTACATGATCTTGAGTGCGCTGGTGAGCAGCCTGCAACAGTGGCGGCAGCCAGATGCTGTAGCCAAGGAAGGCGAGGCAGGATCTGCCGCCCGGCGTAAGTTCCTGGCGTGGACGATCGCCGTTGGGGCTGCATCGGCGGTCGCAGCAGTCACCGGCCAGCTGCTCGCCAGCGCATCTTCGGCGGTCGACACCGCGCGCGAGAAGTTGAAGCTGCCTCCTCCAGTAAGCCCTACGCCTGAGCCGCCCCCGGGTGTCGACCTCCAGATCGACGGCCTGACACCATACGTCACGTCGAATGTCGACTTCTATCGGATCGATACCGCACTCCAGGTCCCCATGATCGATCC
>DATHIJ010000452.1:0-12069 GCA_035489975.1 Propionibacteriaceae bacterium
CAGCAGCGCACAGATGCCGGCGATAATGGCCAAGATCATCTTGGCGGTCACGGTCGCGTTGTCCGCGGTGTAGGAAATGCCGGTGAAGAGCCGGTTGGAGCGTTCGATCGCTAGCTCGTACTGATCAAACCAATAGCTGAAACCCTTCACCAGCACGGCCAGACCGACCAAGATCGACAGGTGAGCCTGCGCGGCCCTACTGCCACCGCGCTGTGCCCCGCTGAACCGCAGCCCGCCCATTGTGTAGTGGACAATTGCGGCGACGATGGCGCTGAAGACCAGTACTGAGAAGACGAACGACAGCGCGAACCGCCACCACGGATAGGCGAAAACGAAGAATCCGATGTCGAGACCGAACCGTGCGGGGGCAGTGATGTTGAATGGGGTTGCGTTCTGCCACGCCAGGTATTCCAGTACATGGCCGCTCGCCGCACCGCCAGCAAATAGGCCGAATACGGCGCCTATGGCTACCAGCACCCAGACAAACCTGGATTCCAGCATTTCGCGATAACGCTCAAGCAGCGGGCTGGTCGGTACTTGCGCACCGAGCCTTGGCCGAAGCCGGTAGGCGATGGCCGCGTTGGCGACAACGCAGGTAGCCATGATCAGACCGAAAGACACGAACAGTCCGATCCTGGTCAGCAGCATCTTGCTGAAGACCGAGGTGTAGCCGAAGGAGCCGTACCACAGCCGGTCCGTCCACACGCTGGTGAGAACGGCGAATGCCACGATCAGTATCGCGACTATGACCAATGTCGGCAGAATGGCGCTCCGTCGCCGGCCGACCCGCAGACTGCTCAAACTCATCTCTCCTCAACCGCTCCTACATCACACCGTCGTCTCGGCAACGATCCAGCTGGCCCGAGCGGTTCCGTGGTGCCTTCGCACGTGCTCAAGTCAGCGTATGCGCCTGTTCCGCAGCCGTTTCCAAATCCCGGATCTCCCGGGTAGACAGCATGGCGCATCAGCAGTGCGGAAGCACGGCGCCGTCGCCATAACTGTTGACAGCCTGGACAGCCTTGATGGCCTCGTTGAGCGTCGCAACCTTGATCAAAGTCATGGTGGTACGCACGCCCTCGAGATCGCGGCAGTTATTGGCCGGGACGAAGAAGGCGGTGGCACCGGCCTTCTGTGCTGCAGAGATCTTCTCTTGAATCCCCCCGATGGCCTGCACATCTCCATCAGGTGTGATTTTTCCCGTCCCGGCAAGGTGACGGCCGGCCAGCAGGGGTCCGTTGGTGATCTTGTCATAGATGGCCAGAGCGAATACCAAACCTGCGCTCGGACCGCCGATCTGCTGCCCAAGGTCGAAGGAAATTTCTGGGTCGTAGCGATAGCCGGTTGCTAGCGCGATGCCCACGACCGGGACGTCTGTTTGGACGTTCGATTCGACCGTGGTCACTGTGACTTCTGTCTGGACCTTGTCCCGGATGACCACGAACTTGACCTTCTGCCCCACCTTGTGCGAAATGATCCGCTCCCGCACCGCTTCATCGTCGGGAGTAGGAATGCCGTCGACCGACACCACCAGATCACCGGGAAGCAGGAGCTTGTGCGCAGGGCCTCCCACCGTCACCGAGAAGATGGCCGGCATCTCGGTGACCGGCCGTCCGTCGGCGCGCAATGCAGCCACCACCGCATCGTCCTGAGCTGTCTCCATCATGTCGGCGTCCTCGTTTTCCACCTGCTCGGCTGTCTTGCCGGGGGCATAGACGGCATCGCGCGGCAACGCGTCACGATGGGGCAGCCAGTACGCCAGCAACGCCTGCGGCAGGCTGAGCCGAGCATCAGCGGGCGTGATCGCCACGATGGTCATGTCCAGTCGGCCGGTCGTGGCATACGTGTCGACGCCCTGGACACTGATCATCGGCTCGTTGCCTACGTTGCCAAGCGTGTCCCGGGTCCCTCCGGGGGTCCAGCTAACGAACGGTACGGGCACGACGACGAGCAGCACGGCCAAGCAGATGAACGCTAGTGCCGAGACGAGTGCAGTCCAGGTCTGACGGGTCACGGCCTACTCGACTGCGCCCTGAGCTTGTCGAAGGAAGCGTCTCGCCGGGCTTCGACAGGCTCAGCCCGCATCGCGTCGCCCTCGCTTGAAAGTCCGACCCATTCGGATTCGCCTGATGTGAAGTGCTGCTCTTTCCAGATCGGCACTTCGGCTTTCAGGGTGTTGATCAAATGCGCGCACGCGGCGAGCGCCTCACCGCGATGAACGGCGCCGATGGCCACGACGACCGCGATGTCGCCGACCTCGAGGTGACCGACGCGATGCTCCACAGCGATCGCGAGAACATCATGCTGCCGTGCGGTTTCCTCAGCACATCTGGTCAACACGTCCAACGCGCTGGGGTGCTGGGTGTAGTCGAGGGAGACGACGTCGGCGCCATGATCTGCGTTGCGTACGGTGCCCACGAACAAGGCAATGCCACCGACCGTTGGGCTCGACACGAGGCGGATCGCCCGGTCGACACTGAGCGGCGACTCGGTGATGCCGACCTGACGAATCTTCGATGGCATGCCTCGACCTTAGTACGGGTACGTAGTCGTTACTCATTGCGCTGACAGCGATCAGCATCCCGTTGCTGGGCGAAGACACAGGCAGCCGCGTACGGTGGAATTACCACAGTCAGGCAACGTGTCAGGAGTGAGCATGGCCGAGGATCGAACGCCAGATCCGGCCGATCAGCCCGAAGACGAAAACACGCCACCGCAGGACAATCCACCCGAGCCCTACCGGCTGGGCGGTTCGGGCGGGTCAGGCAGGATTCCTGACAATCCATCGGGCAGCGGCGGGGACCCAGACAACCCGTTCGAGGCGTTCCTCTCATCACTTGCCGGCGGTGACATGGATGCGCTCGCCGCTCAGCTGCAAAGCGCCTTCGCGATGCTCGGCGGCGCCGGCTCGATGTTCACCGGCAGCCCCACTGAGTCCGGGTCGGGTGTGAACTGGGAGGTGACCAAGAACACGGCGCGAAAGACCGTCGCAGCCTTGGGCCCGGACCCGAGTCCTGACGCGGGCCAGCGGCGGGCGATCACCGAGGCAGTGGAGCTGGCCGAGATTTGGTTGGACCAGGCCACGAGGTTCCCGCGGGTGAGTACGACTGTGGCGGCGTGGAGCCGGGCGGAATGGATCGAGCAAACCATGCCGGTCTGGCAGCGGCTTGTGGAGCCAGTCGCACTGCACATCGCGGACGCGATGGAGGGTGCACTGAGCTTCGGTGGCAGCGAGGAGGCAGCTGGCCTGCCCGGAATGGCAGGCATGGAAAAGATGCTGCGGCCGATGCTGCGCACCTCGGGCGCGAGCATGTTCGGTCTCCAGCTCGGGCAGGGCCTGGGCCATCTTGCAACCGAAGTGGTCGGCGCCACCGATATCGGCCTGCCGCTGAGCGAGCCGGGCCACGTTGCGCTGCTGCCGACCAATATCGGGGCCTTCGGCGAGGGCCTGGAGCAGTCGAGCGCCGACGTCACCCTCTACCTGGCGTTGCGGGAATGCGCGCGGCAGCGACTCTTCGCCTCGGCAGGGTGGCTGCGATCGCAGATGCTCGTGCTGGTTGAGCAGTACGCGAGCGGTATCACGATCGACACCTCCGCGCTGGAGGAGGCCATCGGCAGGATCGATCCCAGCAACTTCGAGGAGCTGACCTCATCGGTCGAAGGCGGCTTGTTCGAGCCCCAGAAAACCCCAGAACAGCGGGCCACCCTGGAGCGGCTGGAAACCATGCTGGCGCTCGTCGAAGGTTGGGTGGACGAGGTGGTCAGTCAGGCGACAGCCCAGTGGATGCCCGCCGCCAGCGCCTTGGCCGAAGCTGTGCGCCGCGCCCGCGCCACGGGCGGTCCGGCAGAAGAGACGTTCGCAACGCTGGTGGGACTTGAGCTGCGGCCTCGCCGGATGCGCGATGCTGCGAACTTGTGGGCGGCGCTGCGAGACGCCCGCGGTATCGACGGTCGAGATGCGGTCTGGTCGCACCCAGACCTCATTCCAACATCGGCCGACCTTGACGATCCCTTGGGCTTTGTCGCTGGGGATGCCCACTCCGAGGGTGCTGAGAAGGATGATATCGACAGTGCCCTCGAGCAGCTGCTCAAGGACGAGAGCAGCGAAGGCGACGAGAATCCGAGCAGCTGACCGGCCGATGGGTGGCCTTGAGCTCAGCTGTCGCCGGGCGTTGCAGGCCTGGTCGCCGCCCAACTGGGAACAAGATCAATTGCGGCGGCACTATCTTGATCATCTTGCGAGACGGAGCGACGGCTGGTCCCGGTCCTGCGTTGGTGCACACCTGACCGCCAGCTCGCTGATCTGTGGCGCTGCCGAAGGCATGGTGTTACTGACGCTGCACCGGCGCTTGGGACGGTGGCTGCAGACGGGCGGTCATATCGAAGCAACCGACGCTTCGTTGGAGGCCGCGGCGACGCGGGAGGCGGCAGAGGAGAGCGGGCTGGCCGATCTCTCGCTCGAACCGAGCCCGTTGCTGCTCTCCAAGCACGAAGTGTCGTGCGGGCCGGTGAAGCCGACCTACCACCTCGATGTGCAGTACCTGATCCTGGCGAATCACCTGATCAGTCCAGGCGTCGGCGAGGAGTCAATCGACGTCCGCTGGTTTGCTCATGATCAGCTGCCTGAGGTTGATCACTCGGTCGCAGCACTGGTACGGGCTGCAGGCGTACGGCTTGGCTGGCAATGATCATCGGCTCGCTGCGACTGGTTCTGGTCGTCCCGGCAGAACGCCCAGTTGCTGCATGAGCGCCATGTCGTCGCGAACTCCCCAGTGCTCGACGGCTTTGCCGTCTTCAAACCGCAGGATGTGGACGTAGTCCTGGGCGACCACACGGTTGGTCGGCGGAATGCCCATCAGGTCGCCGGCATGTCGGCCATGAAAGGTGCAGTAGACGACGACAACGTCTCCTTCGCCAATGACCTGATGGATCTCCCACCGCTGGTCACTGAACACTCGCCCGAGCCAGAGCATTGTCTGCTGAACACCAACAAGCCCAGGCGGCTCGTCAGGGCGCGCGCCATGATTGATCGAATCTTCGGCGACCACTTCCGCGAGACGTCCTACGTCACCACTCGGAAAGATCTCCTCCCAGATTCGGCGTGCCTTTGCCTTGAGTTCCTCGCTCATCTCTGAACCTCCTGCTAAAATTCAGTGGAATGATACTTAATTGAT
Organism: Propionibacteriaceae bacterium; assembly: GCA_035489975.1. Taxonomy (GTDB): domain Bacteria; phylum Actinomycetota; class Actinomycetes; order Propionibacteriales; family Propionibacteriaceae; genus Microlunatus. The sequence continues at coordinate 5,172 of DATHIJ010000452.1, forward strand.
GTCAGGAGTATTCCACCTAATGGCTCAGACCGTCAAGCCCCGTCGGCCATACGACTCCAGGCGTCGGCGCGAGCAGGCAGCTCAGACGCGCCGTGACATCGAGGCGTCGGCAGACAAGCTGTTCCGCGAGCGCGGCTACGTCGGGACATCCATGCCGGCAATCGCGGCCGAGGCCGGCGTCGTCGTCGAGACGATCTACCGGGCGTTCGGTAGCAAGGCGAGGCTGTTCAAGGCCGTAATTGAGTCGGCGCTCGCTGGAGGTTCAAAGAGGGCCGAATCTCCACCTGCGGAGCGCCCGGCAATCAGGGCTGTCATAGAGGAGACCGATCCGCGTCGGAAGCTGGAGCTCTATGCAACCACCCAGCCGGGCGTCCATGGCCGATCGGGCCCGCTGTACCGAGTGCTTGTCGCTGCCGCGGACAGTGACCCGGAATTGCGGGACGTACTGGACGGGATCGAGGCACGGCGCCTTCATGGTTTGGGAGGACTCGCTTCACAGCTCGCGGAAAGCCGCGCCTTGCATTCGGATTTATCCGTGGAGGACGCACGGGACATCATCTGGACACTGTGCTCGACGCCTGTCCACGACCTACTGGTGCGGGAGCGTGGCTGGACCGCCGAGACCTACCGACGCTGGCTTGCGACTGCTTTGCAGCGCGAGCTCCTCGATGATGCCCTCAAAAACTGACGCTAGTTCCGCCCGCGAGGGGCCTGGACAGAATGACGGACGAACTGGCGTCGGTTTTTGAGGGATCTCTTGACCACCGCGACCGCAAACCCTAGGAATACTCCTCTACAAGGCGACAAACCTGACAGGGACGCCATGGTGGTGTGCGGTGCCGATCAGGTGCTGACGAGGTGAGGCCGACTTGTCAACGTTTCGGCCGGCTATAGCCCCCTGAGACGCTGACAAGTGGGTGAAGGAATCAGCCGGGCCCCACAGCCGTGTACGCAGCTCTGGTTCGGCGCCGGGCGGGCCGTGCGGACCAAACTCCAAACTGACCTCGCCGAGGCGTTGCTGGGCACCGCTGCCCGCGAGAATCCTTTCGACAGCCGCAAGCTCATCGGGAGGCCAGTACATCTGGGTGATTGAATGCCAGACCACCGTGAGCGTGTCGGGCTCGGTCACCGCCAGCTCGCCTGTCAGCCACTCGCTGGCGGCGGCCTTGTCGACCCGCACCGGGTGTGACGCAGCGATCTCGAGGGCGGCCGCCAGGCGCTTGTGTCGATCCAGGTCGAACGGCCAGACGAACGAGGTCAGCAGCAACCGTCCGTCTGCGGTGGTTGCGTCCACGGGATTCAGGTCGCAGCCCCGCCGGGCCACGATCTCAAACGGCAGAGGGTGAACTGCGCCCACGATGGCGTCCGCGATCAGGACCTTCGAGTCGCTGGGGCCGAATTGCCAGGAGTTGGCGCGAAATGCGTATTGATCAAGCAGCAGGTTGAGCCCCGCGCTCGCTCCGAGCTCCAGCAGCCGGATGCGGCGCATGCCTGAGGTGGCGACAAGATCGAACAGACCGGCGAGCAGGGCCCCGGATCGGCCGACTTCGTTGGTCTGTGGCGCGACCGCCAGGGCCGCGTGAACCTCGTCGATGTGCGCGGCGATCACCTCGCGCATCACGGGCCAGGCGTGGCGTGCTGGCTCTTTGCCTCCTAGGCACGGGTAAAACCCGACGAGTTCAGGAGCTTCGCCGGCCAACACCAGCCGGAACACTCCTGCAAGCAGCCGAAGCTGGATCATTGCGCCACGTGGCGCATTCTCATGTTCCCGACACGCGATTCGGGTGGGGCCACCGGCCTCCCAATCCTCCGCCATTCCGCGCATGGCGTACCCGTAGAGGTGTCGGGAGTCCCTCGCGTGTGCGCGGAAGCGATCGGCCAGGATCTCTCCGACGTCCCAGTGGGCGTACGCCGACTTGTCAGAATCTGACGGGGCCATAGGGCCCTCAGATTCTGACAAGTCGGCGGAGTTAGGCGCAGCGGCTGACCCCATGTTCATCAGTCGGCGGTCAATGATTGACCCGCCAGTAATGCCCTGGTCTCCTCCCAGCCTTCCAGGCCGGGGTCGAGCCGCCGTAGGTCATTGGGTGTTCGCAGTCGGTGCCACGCCGGCGCAAGGGTGCAGCGGCTCCGGCGCGGAGCTGCTGCGCTCAACCGCTCAAACGGATTGTCGTCCAGATCAAACGCGTCATCAGGGACCCAATCGGCCACCGGCAGTGACAACCCGATCGCGGCGCAGCCGTCCCTGCCCCGTTCGGGCGCTATCGCAATGTCGGTTCGGTGGAGGACCTTGAACAACTTGGCGAGCACGAGTCCGGGTAAGTCGGGCAAGTCGGCGGGCAGCACAACAAGCTCATCGGCCACCTCGCTCAGCTGACGCGCCATGGTAGGCACCGTGATGTCGGCCGGCAGGTGCAAAGCGCCCGGCCACAGCATTTCGGCGACTGAAGCAGGTCCAGCGATGCCTGATGTGACGCCGATCAAGTCCGCCACGACCTCGTACGAGTCCAGTAGGCACGCGGCGCCGAACGCGCTCGAATCTACGCCCGGGGGCGCAGCGCGCGACGCGTCGTAGCGCGCCAGCACGACTGCCGCCCGGCGGCGAGCGGCCTGCTCAGTCGACATCGAACGGCTCGGCCTGCCGACCCTGGCCCGCTAGGTAGCCTTCGAGGAATCCCTTGGCCTTCTCTGCCGCCGGATACCGGCCGACGAGACTCCAGAAGCGGTCGGAGTGAGACGGTTCCACCAAGTGAGCCAGCTCATGAAGGAGCACGTAGTCAACGACCCACGAGGGCAGCGGCTGCAAGCGGTGAGACAGTCTGATGAGGCCACTGCTGGGGGTGCACGAGCCCCAGCGCTGTTGCTGGTTGGTCACCCACGAAACAGCGGTCGGCTCGGGCGCGTGGTCCAGAGCCGGCGCCAAGTAGATACCCGAGAGCTCCCGAGCCCGGCTGGCAAGTGCGTCGTCCCCCCGCGGCGCGGATGCCCGCGCCTCACGGGCGAGCACCCTCTCAACCATGTCCTCGACGAATGTCTGCTCATCGGCTTTCGACATCCGTTGTGGGATGAGGACGACGATGGTGTCGCGCTCCCGGTAGGCGGTCACCGTGCGGGTACGCCGACTGCTGCGGCGAACCTCCACTCGCGGGCTGCGCGCACCGGTCGAACTGGGCGGTGCGGCCGGTTGCGGAGATTCACCACTACTTCGGGGCTGCGTCCGGTGACCTCGCTTGCCCTTCCCCCCTCGCTTCGGCAATGGCAGCGGTGGCTGAGTCACGATGTCCTTTCCGACGCGACTGGCCATCAAATGGTTGCGAGCAGTTCAGCTCGAGACATGGACGGTAGGAGACAACCTACCTCGCCTCAGAATCTGAATCAGACCTTGAGACTGGCTCATAAATAGCCAAACAAAGTAGGTGAGACCACTGGCCCAACAGGTTTCCACACAGCCCACGCGTAGGTTCGGGCATATGGCGAGCGTGGTCCACAAACCGGCAGGGAGCGGTGCACATCGTTTCCACACTGTTGTCCACATTTGGCCGAAATTGGCTTTCCCACAATCGTTTGACGACGAGCAGGACTGCCTATAGCGTTCCGAGCACGAAACCTCCAGATGGTCGGCACGCTCGCAGGGGAAGGCTAGCGATGCCGATGTCCCTGGAGGTTTCGTCCTTTTCTTGCCGGGCCCGCCAGCGCTGAATCCCCGCTCGCGTAGAGTTACGGGCGGCCAAGCGGTAATGGCGTCTGTCGAGGTGACGGGTTGCCCGGGTCAAGTGACCTGTAAGAGATGGTCAATGGCGCATCGCGAGGTCCCGCAGCTGTAACCAGTGTGCGGACGAACATCGAGCAAGGAGAAGTCATGGCGGAGACGTACAGCGGCGAGTTCTACTGCGTGAAATGTAAGGCGAAGCGGGAGGCCTCCGGCGAGGTGCGCGTCAACGAGAAGGGCACCCGGATGGCCAAGGCCACGTGCCCGGTGTGTGGCACGAACCTCAACCGCATCCTCGGCAGGGCCTAACGCAGCAACCCAGAGCAACCACTCAGGGACGGTCGGCAGCGGCCGTCCCTGATGTGCGTCTAAGGGCCACGAGCAACTCGATAGACAGCCGATCGGCTCACATTCGGCTGTGGATAGCGCTTCAGGCTCCACCAGCCAGCCGGAGACTGGCGCAGTGAGTTCATCAAGATCCGACGTCACATCGCAGTTGCCCCTTGAGCATCCGCGGCTGGTCCCGTACGCACCCGTCATTCAGCGTTCGCCTGACGAAGTCCAAGTCGGGGTCCACCCCGACACTGCGCTGGTCTTCCGCGGGGCAGGCTTCGGCGCGCTGCTCGCTCTCCTGGACGGCACACAACCGATCAATGCCGTCCGCCGAACCGCTCGAGCCGCAGGGCTCACCACGCCCCAGCTGACCCGGGCGCTCGACGCTCTCGACGCGGCTGGACTGCTGACCGACCGTAGCGCGTCGCCGTACCGCGACGCCTTGGCTCGGTTGCGCCTGCGGCTTATCGGTGCAGGGTCCATCGGCCAACAGATCGCCCGTGTGCTCGTCGCCAGCCGGGTTGGGACCCTGTACGTCTACGACAACGAACCGCCGGACCTGGCCCTGTACCCGACCGCAGGCGTACTGACCTCGCAGGCCGAGGCGCTGCACTCCGCGTTCGCAGAGGCGGACACCACCGTTGGCATCCTGAGCCACTGGTCCAAACCCGATGCGACCCCGGTGGACCTCACCATCGTGGCCTGGGACCGCCCCGAGCTTGATCGGGTCATTACCGATCATCTGCTGCGAAGCGACCAACCACATCTGGTCGTGCGCTCCTGGGGCAATGGAGTGAGTGTCGGACCGCTGGTTCTTGCGGGCAGGACCTCATGCCTGCGCTGTGCAGACCTGGCTCGGAGCGATGCCGATCCGCACTGGCCTTTGGTACTGGCACAGCTGTCCCGGCTACGCATCGAGTCGCCACCAGCCCTGATCAGCTGGGCGGCTTCGATTGCGGCGGCGCAAGCACTAGCATTCCTCCACGGGGACCTGCCGGAATCCGCCGGCGCAACACTGGAGCTCAGCTGGCCCGATTTCGTGACGCGGCTGCGTCGTTGGGTCGCTCATCCCAGGTGCGGTTGCGGTTGGCTGAGCCAGACAGAATGGGGGCCATGAGCGACCAGTCCGCCAGTCGAACCAATGGCGCGGAGCGGCGTCTTGCGGCTGAAGTCGATGGCAATTCACTGGCTCGTTCCGCGTTCCGCCGCGGGGCGCGACTGGCCTCGCTCCCCCTCGGCTTCGCTGGTCGTGCGACGCTCGGGCTGGGAAGGCGATTGGGCGGGGCACCTGCAGAAGAGGTCAGTGAGCAGCTCCAGCAGCGCGCTGCGGAGCAGCTCTTCCGGGTGCTGGGAGAGCTCAAAGGCGGCGCCATGAAGTTCGGGCAGGCGCTGAGCCTCTTCGAGTCCGTGCTGCCGGAAGACGTGGCCGCGCCATATCGTGCCCACCTTGCCCGGCTGCAAGACGCGGCGCCTCCGATGCCCACATCAAGAGTTCATGCCGTGTTGGCTCGGGAGTTCGGCCCGCGGTGGCGCGAATCCTTCTCCGATTTCGATCCGCTGCCAGCGGCTGCTGCGTCCATCGGCCAGGTGCACCAGGCGACGTGGGCAGACGGGCGTACGGTCGCGGTCAAGGTGCAATATCCGGGTGCCGATGAGGCCTTGCGCTCAGATTTGCGGCAGATCGGGCGGTTGTCCAAGGTCTTCGCCCCGCTGGCTGGTGGCATGGACGTGAGTGCACTGGTAGATGAGCTGACCGCGCGGGTTACCGAGGAACTCGACTACACCCTCGAGGCAGACTCCCAACACCAAGCCGCAATCGGCTTCGCCGACAGCGAAGAGTTCTGCGTACCGCCGGTGCTGGCAAGTACGCCGAAGGTGATGGTGAGCGAGTGGGTGGAAGGTGCGCCACTGTCCTCAGCCGCAAATCTCCCAGACGATGAGCGCAACGCGGCTGCTTTGCAGTACGTACGATTCCTCTTCGCTGGGCCAAGCGTCGTCGGTTTGCTGCACGCCGACCCTCACCCCGGCAATTTCAAGCTCATGAAGGATGGCCGGCTGGGAGTAGTCGACTTCGGCTTGGTGGCACGCCTGCCGGATGGTCTTCCTCCAGCCATGGGCCGAATTCTGCGGATTGCCCAAAAGGGCGACGCCCATCAAGTGGCCGAGGGGTTGCACCAAGAAGGTTTTATTGCCTCCGACATTGACGCTGAGGATCTGCTCGATTATTTGAGCCCGTTCGTGGAGCCGGCCGCCGTGCCAGAGTTCCAGTTCAATCGCACCTGGATGCGTGAACAGTTCATCCGGGTGCGCGATCCGCATGCTTCAGGTGGGGTCGCAATGAAGCTGAACCTTCCACCCAGCTATCTGCTGATCCATCGGGTATGGCTGGGCGGGTTGGCTGTCCTCTCGCAGCTGAACGCGCGAGCAGCCTTCGGCGACGTACTGAACGAGTTTCTTCCCGGGTACGCCGAGGACTAAGAGATCCTGTCCTTTTCTTGAGGCTGCTCGCGCGATCCCGACGCTCGCAGTGATGGCAGGTCGCATCAACAACGCGCGGCACAGCGGGGGCTGGGTCGCGGGGCACGCACTTGGCTGGGGAGGCCAGGACTCCACTGTCGACCCGAAGGGGAGCCTCGAGGCTGTGCCGCGTGTTGCCGATGCAAACCGTCTGCTAGCTGCAAGCGTCGGCAGGAGCGAGCAGCTTTCAAGCACGGATGATGTTATCGGCACGTCACTGCGCCGTACGGGAGAATCGCCGCAATTTTTATTGCGTCGGCGCATCCCTGATGAGTCATGCCGCAGCCTCGTCCTTAGCCGCCGGAGCAAACGGTTCGGCGACCGGGTACTTCCGGGGAC
>DATHIJ010000453.1:0-2016 GCA_035489975.1 Propionibacteriaceae bacterium
ACACACAAGTCGTTGCGTGGGCCGCGCGGTGGTCTGGTGCTGGCCACGAGGGAATATGCGGACTCGGTCGACCGGGGCTGTCCGCTGGTCCTCGGAGGCCCCCTCGGCCATATCATCGCTGCCAAGGCGGTAGCCCTAGCCGAGGCGCGGACAGCTGGGTTCCGAGCGTACGCGCAGGCGGTGGCCGACAATGCCAAGACTTTGGCCGACGGCCTGCTGCGGCGCGGCGCGAAGCTGGTCACCGGCGGTACCGACAATCACTTGGTACTGATCGATGTGTCAACGTTCGGTCTGACCGGCCGACAAGCCGAGGCGGCGTTGCTGGACGCGGGCATCGTCACCAACCGCAACGCGGTGCCGGTAGACCCCAATGGCGCCTGGTACACCTCCGGGGTGCGGATCGGCACGCCAGCGCTGACCACTCGCGGGTTCGGTGCAGATGAGTTCGACAGGGTGGCTGAGCTCATGGTGAACGTGCTGCGGAACACAACCCCGGCGATTGCCTCAAGCGGGCAACCAGGGAAAGCTAAGTATGTGCTCGCCGAAGGTGTAGCCGAATCCACAAAAGCCGCATCAGCTGAATTGCTGGACGCCAACCCGCTCTATCCAGGGCTTACCCTTTAGACACTGCCCGTTCGAAGGACTCAGGCATGTTGGAGCCGACGACCGTTACGACGATCTTCATGGTTCTCTTTGCCATCGGCGTGATCACCTGGACCCTCTACCTGTGGTTCAGTGATTGGCAGCCGGCCGTGCGGCGGTATCTGACTGAAGATGAGCGAGAGGCCGAGATCCAAGCGGCCGTGCGGCAGATGCGGCAGGCAATCGCGGACTACGAGCGAGACAACCGGCACCTTTGATGTGGGGTCTGGGGTGGAGCCCCCAGCGGGGTCCGTGGGGGCAGAACCCCCGTGTGGTCGCATACGCTCGGTGTATGCGCCGCGTCGTTGCTGCCCTTGCCCTCACCTTCGCCATCCTGTTGGGTTTCGGCTCGTGCGCCCAAACAGATATCAACATCAGCGCCTCGGACATCTATAAGATCGGCTGTCCCGCGGTGGATGCCGCGGCCGAGGGTGGCTCGATGGTCAGCAAAGTGACGGTGGCCGGCCTGAAGAAACTCAGCGAATCCGGCAAGCTGGACCCAGAGCCGCAGCGATGGCTGGATGCAGTTATCAGCATGCTGGATTCCGAAGATCCCAAAAACGCCCCGGACGACGTCCAGAAGTTGATCAAGGACGGTTGTGCCAAGAACGGCTACCCGCTACAAAACCTGGACGCCGCATAAGGACCCTCAGCGAGCGTCGGTTAGGCGGCGCCCACTGCGGTCGGATCAGCGAGAGAACAGGCTCCCGGAAACGGTAGTCACGAAATTCCTCATCGAGTCCGGTAGGTCGCTCAAATGCCAGTGCTCCGGCCCGTGATACCACGAAAGGTCATAGGAGTCTGGATGCTCGTCAGCATCTGTGGCCACGATCGCGTTCAGCCAGCGGTCGGCGCCACCGAGCACGATCGCGTACGGCAGCACCTCAGAGATCTCCCGCAACTCGCCTCCGGGAGGCAGCTGGTTGGTCGGGTGACTCAGCAGATCCGAGCGCAGTGCGCCGAGGCCGCCCAGTAAGGCTGCTCCCTTCGGAGTGCGCGCGGGCGTCTCTTGCGCGACGAAAACCAGGCCGAGCGACAACGCGATCAGCGCCAAACCCACCAGCCCGAACGTGGTGAATGCGGCGAGCACAACCGTCACGACCACGGAGAAGATCAGTGCGGCCAGCGCCAGCTGGGTCCAGCGATTTCTGGTGTCGTCGGGTCGACGCTCGAACCAACCATTAATGACCATCTCGTCGTAGAGAGCGTTCTGCACCCCACCGATGGATTCCTGCACCCTGCCGGCCAGTTCCGAGACGCGCACGCTCGAGCCGGGGGCGGCGATGCCCTCGAGGAGCTGTTGCTCGAACGGCCGCAAACCGTCACGCCCGCCCACCCGCTGGATTTCCCAGTCGGTGCGAGCAAACTCGCCTT
>DATHIJ010000454.1:0-2634 GCA_035489975.1 Propionibacteriaceae bacterium
GGGGTCAGGCTTAATTCATGATAATCAAGCCTGACCCGAATGCCACGAAGATAGTGCGTAAGTCATTGCTGGAGCAAGGCTTTGCGGAGAATCGCGCGGGGTTGTCGCATCACGGGGTATTGCTTGGGTCTGCGCTTGCGGACGCGGGGTTCGTGGCGGCCAGGGCGACGGGGAAGGACGATCAACGGACAGAGCGGGTCACCGTCGCGGACGTGGCACAGCCAGCGAAGGGCGTCGATGAAGCTGATGCGATGCACGCTCACGCGCTGGGTCTGGGCGGCCTGCAGCATGACCAACCGCACCAGGTTGTAGGCCAGCGCGATCATCAGCAATTCTTTGTGGACACCCGGCACGGTTTTGCAATGGAGCACGTCCAGGTGCAGCGTCTGCTTGAGATGCCGCAGGTTGACCTCGACTTGCCAGCGGCCGGCATAAAGCTCGGCCAGCTTCTCGGCGGGGTAAACCTGCGGGTCCACGAGCGTCGTCACCAGGAGCACTTCCCGCGTGCGATAGCCGCGGAGCTTGATCCGGTAGCGCAGTTCTCGGACCAGGATCGACGCGGGCAGCGCGGCATAAGCTTCCGCACCGAGCCAGGTCGGGCGGCGATTCGGCTTGAACCACTCGACGGCCTGATCGCAGTGTCCCAGCCACCTGGTCCAAGCCGAACGCGGCAGTCCTTTCGCGCCTTTGAGCTTCGGGAAGGGCGGACTCGGCGGCACATGCATCCGACCTTTGCGGAAGCTCACAATCACGCGCTGGTGAATCCGCAGCACGCCGTGCAATCCGGCCGCAAATAGCTGGGCCAAATGGGCGTAGGAGCAGAAGCCGCGGTCGGCCAGCAGCACGTCGCCCGGCGCGAGTTCGGGATGCATCTGCCAGGCGTGCTTCAGGTCGTGCGTCCGCAGCGGAGCGACCAGCACCTTCTGGAGCATTCCGGTGCCCGCGTGAAAGAGCGTCAGCAGATGGGCCACGGGGAAGCCGCAACCTTTCCGCTGTCCTCCCGGCTGGCCGAAAGCCTGCTGCAAGGCGGGCGTGTCGGGCATGGAACAGCCGGAGCCATCCAGCAGCCAAACGCGGTGGCCACACCACCGCGCCGCCTCGTCACGGCACTCGGCCAGCGACTCGCCGAGGAGCGCGAGCAATCGCTGGAACAGTTCCAGCGGCAGACGGGCCCGGGCCTGGATGTAGGCGTCGCCGGTGAACGACGCGTTCATCAAATGCGGCACCTCGTCGCAGGCCGTGTTGCCGTGCAGCACCTGCAGCAGGAAGGCATGCACTGTCATCACCGGACCGAGCAACCGCTGCCGCCAGACGTGCTTCAACTCGCGGCAGAGCGCTTCAATCGCCGCGGCCTCCAGATGTTCCGCCACGTTGGACTTGATTTGCCGCACCGCGGCGAGGATATTGCTGGCCATCCTTGGCCTCCGGGGAATTGGGTGTGTGAACAACCCCATTTTCCTGGAGGCCACGGTGTTTCACCCAGACCAATCACGCCCAGCTAGCGAATCCAACCCTAAGCCGAGACAGCGGTTAGGCTTATCTTCGTGGCATTCAAGCCTGACCCCTTATAGTTTGCCCCAGTGTTGGGTTCCGAGCCAGCGAAGGACGCGGAGCCCCTCCCCCAGAGCGCAGCGGCCTTCGCTGGCGGCTCCGGAACCCGCGTGCCGATTTTTGCCGAGGAAGGCAGCCAGCAGTACGTTGGCGGGACCGAACACGCACCGTTTCGCGACGAATTCCTGACCCCCATCGTGGCGACGATTGGCAAAGACTTTCGCGCGAAACGGTGTGCTTTGACCCTCGACGAACCACTCCAGATGATGTCCCCGGAGGACTCGTTCTATAAGGATTTCGCAGCGGTCAAAGTTGCGTGTCGGTTGTCAAACCTCACGTATTTTAGGAGCCCTTCCCGTGACTGACCATTCCCATTCCCGCACGGCGGCTGCCGGGCCCGAGCCAGCGGCGGAGCCGGCCCGCGAGTTCGCGGCGTTCGTGGGCATCGACTGGGCCGACGAGGAACATGCGGTGTGCGTGCTCGATGGCGAGCGGCTGCGGCGCGAAGTGTTGCCGCACACGCCGGAAGCCATCGCGGCCTGGGCGGCTGGCCTGGCACGCGACTTCGGCAGCCGGCCGGTGGCCGTGATGCTGGAGCAGTCGCGGGGGGCGTTGATGCACGCCCTGCTGCAGTACCCGCAGCTCGTGCTGTTTCCCATCAATCCCAAGCAAGCGGCCCGCTACCGCGAGGCGCTCGTCCACAGCGGCAAGAAGGACGACCCGACCGACGCCGAGTGCCTGGCCCGCTTCGTCCGTGAGCATCACCGCCAGCTGCGGGCCTGGCAGCCCACCGACGCCGCCACGCGGCAGTTGGCCCAACTCGTCGAATTGCGGCGAAAAGCGGTCGAATCACGCAAGCAGACGGCCCAGCAGTGCGAAGCCCGGCTCAAGCAGTATTTTCCGTTGGCGCTCGACCTCGGCGACGCGGCGTTGACCGTCGCCATCGTGGAACGCTGGCCGACGCACCAGGCCTTGGCGCGGGCCAATCCCGCCACGCTCCGCAAGTTCTTCGCCCAGCACGGCCGCCGCAACGCCGACCAGGTCAACGAACTCATCGCACGCATCCGCGCCGCCACGCCGCTG
>DATHIJ010000455.1:0-4678 GCA_035489975.1 Propionibacteriaceae bacterium
AAGCCGTGGCGGAGGGTGTACGGCTAGGGGTCCATGTGGTACGCGGGATGGAGCTCTCCTGCTCGCGTCGCGGCAGCAGCGTGCACGTCTTGGCGTATGGCGCCGATCCGGCGAGTCCTGCCCTGGCCGCTGAGATGGCTCGAGTACGCGACGGCCGGCTGGGCCGGCTAGCGGGTGTCCTGGCGAAACTGGCGGAGCTTGGTGTGCCGGTGAGCGAAGCGGACGTGATGGCCCAGGTCGGCGAGAGTCCATCGGTCGGTCGCCCGCACATCGCAGACGCGCTGATCGAGGCGGGCCACGTACGCGATCGGCAAGAGGCGTTCGATCGCTTTCTGGCTGATGGTGGTCCAGCGCATGTTCACCGCTACACGATCGAGGTGGATCGTGGCATCGACCTCGTGCACGAGGCCGGCGGCCTCGCGGTGATCGCCCACCCCTGGGGCCGGGGCCGCGAGCGCTTGCTACCGCCAAATGTGCTGCAAGACCTGGCGCGTGATCACGGGTTGGACGGCATCGAAGTCGACCATCAAGATCATGATTCCGACGCCAGGCGGCGGCTGCGTGCACTGGCGGAAAGCCTCGGGCTGCTTGCCACAGGATCCAGCGATTACCACGGCACCGGCAAGCTTGATCATGATCTTGGATGCAACACGACCGACGCCGCGGTCTTCACCGAAATGCAGCGGCGCCTTGGGTAAGAGCTGCTCGCGCATGGCGCGATTTACTCCGACAAGTCGGGTTAGAACCCTGTTCAACGTGTCGAAGCCCTGACGGCCTCCGTGTCCTGATCAGTTGACCGGCCTGCCAGCTCCGCATACAGCTGGTCAAGCTGAACGGCCGGCGTGCCAAGGCCATCGAGCGCGTCGAGCTGGCGAGCAATCCTCTCAGATCGCCATTCATACGCGAGCAGGTCCATTGCAACCCACACAGCCAAGGCATGGTGGTGCAAGATCGCATCCAACTGGCGGCGCCGTTCCTCGTCGGCGGGGTCGTCACAGGCTCGCGGAAGCAGATCGCGAAGGCCGAAGAAGCGGCGTACCAACGGCCCGCCACGCGGAGCCAGGAAGCCGAGGCCTTCACGCGCCCGTGCACCTCGAATGACGGCTTCGGCTTCGTCCTGGAGAATCACCGCCTCGGCGGCGACTCGGCGCATAGCGGCGCGCGTATCACCTGGCAGCCCGGGGTGCCCAGCCACGGGCTGGCCCGCCCGTCCAACTTGCTCGACTGCCGGGACCGGCACTGACCTGCGCCGTCGGAAGCCGCGCATGTGCCGACTTTAGCTCCGCCGACAGCATGCCCGATCGGCTGTGACCGCTTTGATATCTGGCCAGCGGCCCGGCGGGGCCACATGTGGCTGTGGAGTCCAGGGCCACTGGCGCCGGCGCGCCGGCGCTACGGGTGGGGCGCCACCATGACCAGGAGCGAGGTTGTCGACAAGATCACGAACGCGATGCAGAGCTCGGCTCCCATCACCACGGCCAGGGTCGACATGCCGCCCACTCTCACGGGCACGTCTGGCCGCTGATGCTGCAGCCGGAACGCCGCGCGGGCCGCGTACTTGCGACCCTCGTTGCCCATCAGCAGCATCAGGCCGAAGATCGAAACCTTGATCAGCAGAACCAGCCCGTAGCGAGAACTAGCCAGCTGATAGACCCCTCCGGCGACAGCCAGAGCATGCACGATCCCGGTCACAATGAGAGTCACGACGCTAAGCTGTGCCACGCGTGAGAACCGCGGGATCAGCTGGTCAAGCTCCTGCACCTTGTCCCCCGGGATCAAGACTGTCGCCAGGGCTAGCAGTCCACCCAGCCAGGCGCAGGTTGCCAGCACGTGCAGCCCGGTGGCAGCGATCTTGGCAACCTCCCAGGGTCCGCCAATGGCATTTGACTGCGCCACCATGGACGCCGCGATCATTACCACTAGCGTGAGGGCGAGGATGCGACGCCACCCAACCACGGCACCGCTGATGATGTCTGGAAGGAAGAAGATTGCTGCCACCAGGGCCGCAATCCTCGCCAGCTGGGCGGCGCCTCCAAGTGGAGTCACGATGTCGCCGAGCAGCCGGCCGCCGAAGATCAACTGAATTGCCGGACCCGCAAGCGTGCCAATGATCATCGCAGTAGTTCCGGCCAGTGCCAGCATGACCAGCCGCCGATTCCGCCGGCCGTCCGGCCACACCACGCTCCAGAAGGTCAAGGTGCCGGCAAGTAGCACGTAGCCGGCGTAGGTCAGCACCCGGTTCGCCCCAAGGGCCAGATCAACGAGATCTTGGATCATCCCTCACCCAGCCCATCAGCGAATGCCAGTTGTCGCGCTCTTCGAGAGGCTCAAGGCGCATTGAGCCTCGCCATAGCTCATTGCGGCCTCGGCAGGTCGAACTGGACAACAATCACAGCGCTGCGCCACGGCAATTTTCGATTGACGCGCAGGTGTGGCGAACGTCCGGCGGAACATGCCTGCTCGCGCAGCCGTAGCGCGGGGCACCCGATATTGAGCACGGTGCTGCCGCTGATCCTCAGAGCGACCGGGAGAGTCTTGGGAACACCTTCGACCAAGGGACTGATTGCGGTCAGAGCACGGCCGGCGCGCGAGGGGATGCTACGGACGGTGATGCCCCTCAAGTTGTAGCGCAACTCGATCCTTTTCGCGGGAAGAGCCAGTACAAGGTTCGTGCGCCGGTTGACACGACCACCGGGGACCAAAACCGGCTGATTCCCGGCGCTGACCTGGAGCTGAGCGGCAACCGGCTTGGCCTTGGCGAAGCGGCTCCCGGCCAGCGCCAACCTGGGTGGACCGAGCCAGATTGAAGAGGTCGGGGTGTGGAGGAGCACGATCTCGGCGATATCGAAGCTACCGTCGCGCAACGGGCTTGCCATGAGCAAGATGCCGGGCTCAGTCGTGCCAGGGCCCTTCGGCAGCTTTGTCCTTGCCGGGGCGGTCGTAGGACTGGGGTGCGGAGGGTTTGGCGACGGGTAGGCCGACGGCGCGGCTGCTGCTGAAGGTGTACTGCTTGCGACAGGAGGGGCTGATCGCGGAAGCTCCGCGTCCCGGTAGAAGGTGACGGCTGAGACACATAGTCCCGCCACCAATATCAAACCGATCGCTCGACGTAGCCCAGCCGCCCGTGGGTGACTAACCACGGTTAATTTGCCCAAGGCCACACCCCCCGCGGCAATTGGCTAACGCTTCGTTCGGATACCCGATGGCGCAGCAGTGCGGGCCCTATATTACGCTTTGGGTCTTTGAATCCTGGGGTAGGACGACGAGCAAGGGCGGGGTGGGCGCAACGTGATCACTAAGCGCGCAGCGCGATGGTCGAAGCTGGCTCTACTGGCTGCAGGAGTCTTGGGGTTGGCGGGCCTGACGATCAGTCCAAGCTACGCCGCCAATGAGACCGAGATCTACATCGTGCAAGGCGTGCCAGGCAAGGACCTGGACGTCGCGATCGACGGAGAATCCGTCGCAGACAAGGTCAAGACCGCGGAAGTCAAAGGTCCGTTCAAGGTCAAGCCTGGTAGCCGGATGGTGACATTCAGCGAGAATGGCAGCACCGTCCTCGAGAACACCTTCTCGATCAAGGAAGGCTCCAAGGCCGATATCGTCGCGCATTTGCCGGAATCCCCAACGGGCGATCCTCTGGTGACGGTGTACAAATACGACGCAGTCGAGGTGCCCAAGGGCAAGGCTCGGCTGGTGGTTTCGCACGTCGCGGCTGTGCCACCGGCCGATATTCTGGTGAACGGTCAGGTGCTTTTTGCCAATATCGCCAATGGCGAGTCACTGGAACTGGTGGTGCCCGTCGCCACGTACAAGGTGTCCATCGTGCCGAGCGGCGATGAAAAGACAGTCTTATTGGGCCCGGTCAACCTGACAGTCGAAGGCGGGAAGATCAACCGCGTCTACGCTGTTGGTGACCCTGACAAGGGGACCATGAACGTCGCCGTGAACGTCATTGCTGCCGGCACCAGCGGTTCCGAACAGCCGTCGGAGGTGAACACCGGAACCGGCGGTCAGGCCGTTGGCGACGGTCCATCGCTGGCGGTGAACCTGGCGCGTTGAGGAGACTTGCCATACCGCAACAGTCCCGGCCACGGCGCCACTCCAAGTGGCACCGACCGGGACTGCGTCGCTCCATCGTGGGTGTGCTGTTCCTGCTGTCGTGTCTTTGCGGTTGCTCCGGACCTGCAATCCCCGGCGTTTCGACCTCAAGGGGTGACACGGCGCCGGATCACTCGTCGGTCGCCCCAGCGCGCCAAGGTCGACCTGCGGCGAGTCAGCGGATTCAGTTCATCCCCGAGCACGTCACGCTGCCCGGAAAGGCAACCGCGGCAGTACACCCAGCAGCAACGGTCGACGGACTGCTCCGAGTCCCGGAGAACGTCCAACACGTGGGCTGGTGGGATGGCAGTGCATGGGCGGGCGAAGTCTTCGGCTCGACAGTGATCGCCGGGCACGTCGATTCAGACACTGATGGAATTGGATTCTTCGTTCGGCTGCGCCGCGTCAAGGTCGGAGAGATGGTCACACTGCGCGGGGACTCTCATCGGCTCAAATATCGAGTCACGTCTGTCAAAAAGGTGGCCAGAAAGGCGCTCGCCACCCAGAGCCAAGCATTCGATCAGACCGGCCCGCATCGGCTAGTGCTGATCACCTGCACTGGAAACTTCCATCGGGACCG
>DATHIJ010000456.1:0-3160 GCA_035489975.1 Propionibacteriaceae bacterium
CCCAGTCAAGCTCCCCCGGTTGGACTCGAACCAACAACCCTTCGGTTCCTTGATCACGCTGTGCATTGCTCATCAATAATGATCGTTAGTTTGCTTTGACTAGGGACGATGCGTTGACTCTCAATTCTTGAGAGCTCACTAATAGTCGTTTTTTCGTGTCGTTTCCGGGGGGTAAACGGGGGGCTCGCGTACCCTACTCCCTGTGGGTCGCCCGCCGCTTTCGGTCGGTACCTACGGCAGCATCAGCACTTCGCCGTACGGTACCGGCTACAGGGCGCGCACTCTTTACCGGGACTACGACGGCATGACGCGGCGTGTCGAACGACACGGGCGAACGAAAGGCGCAGCCGAACGGGCTCTGCGAGTGGCACTACGGGATCGGGTGCACGTCGGAGCAGGAGCGGAGATCACACCTGACACCAAGATCGCTGCACTCGCGGAGATCTGGTTCGCCGAAATCTCGGCTCAGGACCGCTCCCCCGGCACCCTGCTCGCGTACCGCGACCGGCTCGACCGTCAGATAATCCCGGCACTCGGCAACCTACGCGTGCGCGAACTGACAACGGGGGTAGTCGACCGCCATCTGCGGGCGGTTCGGGACAGGCACGGCGCGTCGCTAGCGAAGCTGTGCCGAACAGTGCTGTCCGGAATGGCCGGGCTGGCTACTCGCCATGACGCACTTGAGCACAACCCCGTGAGAGATGCTGGCCGAATCAGTCTCGGCAAGCCGAAGCGGGTTCCCCGCGCTCTGAGCGTTGCGGAGATTCGCGAGCTGCGGGCATGGCTCAGCAACGACGACAAGGCTCGGGAACGTGATCTGCCTGATCTTGTAGACATGCTGCTGGCGACGGGATTGCGTGTGGGCGAGGCCTTGGCTGTGACCTGGGATGCCGTGGATCTGTCGGCGGGCACAGTCGAAGTGCGGGGCACTGTGATTCGAGTGAAGGGGCGGGGACTCATGATCAAGACCGCACCGAAGACCAGGGCCGGATTCCGTACACTCCTGCTTCCGTCATGGGCCGTGGAGATGCTGAGACTGCGACCTCCGGGCAGGCCGGATCAAACGGTGTTCTGCTCGGCCCTGGGCGGACTACGTGACCGCGACAATGCGCTTGGCGATCTACGGAACGCATTGAACGCCGCAGGCTTCGAGTGGGTTACGAGCCACACCTTCCGGCGTACGGTCGCCACCTTGATGGATCAGAGCGGATTGAGTGCCAGGGCAGCGGCTGATCAGCTTGGGCATTCCCACCCATCACTCACGCAAGACGTCTACTACGGACGGCGGATTGCCAACACCGGCGCCGCGGACGTGCTCGAAGTCCTCGGATGAAGGACCCGTGCGGCCAGCAAGCACTCAGCATCGTGCGAAGGCACAGAGGTCCCCATGCGGCCGGGCCATGCTGAAGCCGAGGAGCGCGTCTGGCTCGAAACATACTTGGCCGACTTGATGAACAATCAGCGGGTGCTGGTGTACGCGTACACATCACTCGAGCGGTTGGTCGGACAACTGGAGAACCTGCTCCACGACCAGCCAAAGAGGCGGTGGCTCTCGCAGCCCAGCTGATGTCGAGGTTAGGGGACTCTAACACCTGACCGCCTTCAATGCCATGGTGGCCTGGGAGGCGCAGGCGACGAGTTACGAGCGTTGACCGAGTGCAGCGAGGTGCAGTCGCTGCCACCTCTGCTCAGCCCGGGAGCCCCTCAGTTGCCCCTCAGGCCTGGAACGGCCACCGAGGCGACATGGCGGACAACTATGCCTCAAACAACACCTTGGCGCACACTCCAGCCCGTTGTGGGGTGGACCCACACGCGCGGGTTCATGGGGTGGCAGTCCTGGTCACAGTACGGTTGTGGTCCGGCGGTGTCACGCTCGGTCACTCGATCGGAGTACAGCCAACGCATTGCCGGTGTCAGCGGAGCGAGTCAATCCAACCGTAAAGGGGACCCGAACACCTGACCGCACCCGTAGCGAATCGCGTTGGCGAATCGGTCGATCGTTTCCTTCAGCTTCCACGCGTACGTGCGCGCGGGCTCGCCGGGCTTCGAGACGACCGCGGGAGCGCCGCCGCGCCGGCCCGGCGCCCCGTAGCGAGTCACGGTCGTCCGTCCTTGGTCGCGACTTCCCGCTCATCGCCGCCGCCATTGTTGGGGTCGTCGTCATCCTGGGCCTCATGGGCGTCCTCGGGCTGTTCGCATAGACCGCCGTACGGCGTAGCAAACTGCTCGAGAGTCGATCGCCCAGCCATGCCACGCAACGCCATACCACGGGATAGCGCCCTTCGTGTCCTGGGGCTGGAAGGCAACCCGCGCCGGCGTTAGGTCCCGGCTCTGACGGCCAGTTGCTCTGGCCCTGCGGTTGGTTACCCAGATGTCCCCGGACGGTAGCAGGGACCATCCGTTATACGAGTGAGCGACACCCGCACATCGGCATAGCGCAGAAGCGCGGGCGCTTCATTCTTGATCATGACCCGGCCGCCGCGCCGCGGTCTGGCGGGCCTCAGGTGACGGCCACAAACCAACCGCCTCACGAGCTCTCGAGGTGATCCCCTCCACGACAGTCGAAGGGTCGCTGCGGCGGAACGTGATCCGCTCCGGCCACCTCACGATCAGATATTCCACATCCAGAGCGCGGAGAGCGGCCATCACATCCTGCCGGGTCAGGCCGAGCTCGTTGATCAACTGCTCGGTGTCCACTGGAGTGCTGCCCCGCTCTAGCTTCTCTGCTATCGAAGTCAGCACTGGAAGATCCCGTGAGTACCAGGTGTCATTAAGCACTGTCTCAACCTCCTACAGTCTTCGCCCGGCCGAACAATAGCTTGAGCGCAACGCACGCCGAGCTAAAGCCTGCGGCCAGTTCGACAGTGAGCTTGCGATATAGGAACGACGACGCCGGCACGCCGTGCAGGCACACCACTGGGTGACCGTGGCCCAGGTCGAGCACGAACGTCTCGACACCCCGACGGCGAGTCGATAAGCCGATCGTTCGTGGGCGTCGATCACGGCGTTGACATCGGTGGCCGCTGGCCGGTCACCTGTCATCATGGCTCCTCCCCGATGTAAGGCGCTGCACTAGGCTTCGAGCCGCCGTTCGTCTCGCCAATGTCTCTCTTGAGCCATTGGCGGACCGTCGGCGGGAGCCGTATAAACCCCGACTGCA